>JANMMR010000256.1:0-10836 GCA_031373455.1 Rhodoferax sp. | reverse complement strand
GCGCGGCCAGGTGGGCGCAGACGGCACCGTGCCGCGCAACCCACAAGCCAACGATCACCCCTCGCTGCGGGAAGTCGAAACCGCCTTGATCCGCAAGGCTGTGGCGCAGGCCAAAGGCAATGTGATGCAGGCCGCCCGCGAGTTGGGCATCAGCCGGGCCACGGTTTACCGCAAACTGGGCAACAAGAAGGCCCTGTAGGGCAACTTGAGAAAAAGTTAACACCCATGTTAACTTTTTGTAGGAAAATTTGCCGGAATTTGAGTTTTAGGCAATAAATCGACCATCAAGTCACGTATTTATTGAATTTATTGCTATATATTTTATAGCAATAAATTGTATTCTAAATCGCCCTTTCAATCGACATCAACCCAAGTCAAAGCAAGCGCTTTGGGCTGATCATCGGGCCGCATTCGGGAAAAACAGCTGCTCGCCGCCAATCTTGAACCCGGCGATGGTGGCCTGGCCTGCGGGTGAAATCAACCAATCGACAAACTTCTGCGCCTCCGACGTTTTGACGTGCGGGTGTTTCGCCGGGTTCACCACCATCACGCCGTATGGGTTGAACAGTTTGGTGTCGCCCTCGACCAGAACGCTCAAGTCGCCCCGATTCTTGAAGGCCAGCCAGGTGCCCCGGTCGGTCAGTACGTAGGCGTTGCTGCTGGAGGCGATGTTCAGCGCCGAGCCCATGCCGCACCCACATTCCTTGTAGCCGCTGCCTTTGCTGCTGGCGGCGATGGCCGCCGTCCAGTAACGCAACTCGGCAGCATGGGTGCCGCTTTTGTCGCCACGTGAAATGAAGCCGGCTTGCGCGGCCGCGATTTTTTTCAGACCTTCCAGAATGTCGCGGCCCTTCGCGCCCGCCGGGTCGTTTTTCGGGCCGACCACGACGAAATCGTTGTACATCACCTCAAAACGTTTCACCGCAAAACCGTCAGCAACAATTTTTTCTTCAGCGGTTTTGTCGTGCACCAAAAGCACATCGGCATCGCCCCGACGGCCCATGTCCAGCGCCTGGCCGGTGCCCACGGCCACCACCTTGATGTCGATGCCGCTGGCCTTTTTGAATTCCGGCAACAGGTGGGTGAACAGGCCGGATTGCTCGGTCGAGGTGGTCGACGCCATCACGATGTTTTGCCCATGCGCTGCTGTAAAACCCGCTGTGGCAGCCAACAAAACGGTCGCTGAAACAGCCTGTCTCGCGAGCCTCAATGGTTTAAATGATTTGAAAGACTTCAAGAGAACTCTCCTTTTACAAAAAAATGCGCAGCCGGATAACGGTCTTGCAACAAACTACCCTCGAAAAACTCCCTGACTGGCAGATCCGCCATCACGCGGCCTTTTTCAAGGTAAATCACGCGCGAAGCGAGGCGTTTGACCTGACCCAGGTTGTGGCTGGCAAACACCAGCGTCATGCCCTGGGTGAGTTCGGCCAGCAACGCTTCCACCTCGCGTTTGGCGTGCGGGTCCAGGCTGGCAGTGGGCTCGTCAAGCAGCAAGACCTCGGGCGCCAGCGCCCAGGCCCGCGCCAGGGCCAGGCGTTGCTGCTGGCCGCCCGAGAGCGTTTTGGCATTGCGCGGCGCAAGCGCCTGCAATTCAACTTTTTGCAGCGCGGCCAATGCCTGCAACTTGGCGTTTTTCCAGGGCTGGCCGCGGATCCACAATCCCAAGGCGACGTTGTTCAAGGCACTGGTGCGCAACATGTAGGGGCGCTGGAACAACATGGCCTGGCGTTGGTGGTGGGGCAGCTCGGCGCTGCCGCTGGCGGCTGGCACCAGGCCGTGGATAAGGCGTAAGAGCGTGCTTTTGCCGCTGCCGTTGCTGCCCACCAGCGCGACACGCTCGCCTGCGTGGATGGCCAGCGACACGTCACGCAAGGCGGTCACCGCGCCAAAACGCACCTCGGCCTGGCGCAGCGTGCACAGCGGCGAAACCACTGGCTGCGGTGATGGCGGGGGCTGCAGCGAAACCTCGCGCGTCATGCGCCCTGCCCGGCCACGTACGGCGCCACAGGCTGCAAGGCGGCAACACCTTCACGGCGCTCGCGCCAGCTTTTCAAAAGGCCGATGGCGGCGTTGAGCAGCAGCACCACTGCCAGCAAGACCAGGCCCAGCGCCAGCGCCAGCGGCAAATCGCCTTTGCTGGTTTCCAGCGCGATGGCGGTGGTCATGACGCGGGTGAAACCCTCGATGTTGCCGCCGACGATCATCACCGCGCCCACTTCCGAGATGGCACGGCCAAAGGAAGCGATCAACACCGTGAGCAGGGCGTAACGCTCGTCCCAGGCGAGGATCGCGCTGCGCAAGAGCGGCCCGGCGCCCAGCGAGGTGACCTGCTCGCCGTGGCGGGTTTGGGCGTCTTCCACACACTGGCGGGTGAGCGCGGTCACGACCGGCAGCACCAGCACCGCCTGGGCGATCACCATCGCCTGGAAGCTGAACAACCAGCCCAGAAACCCGAGCGGCCCGGAGCGCGACAGCAACAGGTACACCACCAGACCGACTACCACCGAGGGCACGGCCAACAAGGTGTTGAGCAGCGCCAGCAGCGCGCCGCGCCCGGCGAAGCGGGTTCCCCCAAGCCAGGCGCCCAAGCCCAGGCCGAACCCGCAGGCCAGCAGGCAGGCGCAGCCACTCACCGCAAGCGAGCGCCCCACAATGGCCAGCAGGCCGGAATCGAGGGATGTGATGAGGGTCAGCGCTGTGGCCGCGCTTTCTGTGAAGGTCGTCATGCAGTGAAGGTTGGGGCTTGGGGTATCGTAGGTGGTTGTCCATTTCCCCACCATAGGCACGCGATTGCATAGGCTGATTTTCAACTACACGCTGGTCCATCTGGCCGACGCTGACCGCGCCGACGCCGCCGAAAGGCCGGGTGCTGCGCCAGTGGTGCGCAACCCGCTGATCGACCTGCTGGCGGCAGTGGCGCAAACCGGCTCCATCTCGGCGGCGGCGCGCCGTATGGGCCTCTCATACCGCCACGTCTGGGGCGAGCTCAAGCGCTGGGAGGCCGTGCTGGGGCACGAGGTGGTGGTTTGGGAAAAAGGCAAATCCGCCCAATTGACCGCGTTTGCCAGCAAACTGTTGTGGGCCGAAGCGCAGGCGCAGGCGCGGCTGGCGCCGCAGATCGAAGCCCTGCGCGGTGAACTGGAGCGCAGCTTCTCGGTGGCGTTTGACGATGCAGCCCATGTGTTGACGCTCTACGCCAGCCACGATGACGCGCTGGCCCTGCTGCGGGAACACGCCTTGCGCCAGGACACCGGTGCCCTGCACCTGGACATCCGCTTTACTGGCAGTGTGGACGCCATCCGGGCGCTCAACGAAGGCCGTTGTGTGATGGCCGGTTTTCACACCCGGGACCGCCCGGCGCCCGGCTCGCTGGCAGAGCGAACCTACAAACCGCTGCTGCAACCGGGGCGCCACAAAATCATCGGCTTCGCGCGGCGCATGCAGGGGCTTGTGGTGGCGCCCGGCAACCCGTTGGGCATCGAAACGCTGCAGGATGTGGTTCGCCTGAAGGCACGGTTTGCCAACCGGGCGTTGGGCACCGGAACGCGCGTGTTGCTGGAGGAATTGTTGGCGCAGGCCGGGCTGGAGGCGAATCAGATCGCTGGCTTTGCAGGGTCCGAGCCCTCACACGCGGCCGTGGCGCAGGCCGTGGCGGGTGGCATGGCCGATGTAGGCCTGGGCATCGAAGCCGCAGCGCGGGCCCGTGGGCTTGGGTTTGTGCCTTTGGCCGAGGAGTCGTACCAGCTGGTGTGCCTGAAGGACGCGCTCGAGCAGCCGCCGGTGGCCGCATTGCGCAAACTGCTGGGCACCAGCGCGTGGCACCACGCCATCAACACCCTGGCCGGTTACGCCAACGAGCGCGGCGGTGAGGTGCTGGCCCTGCGCGACGTGTTGCCCTGGTGGAATTTCAAGCGCAAAAAACGGGCGTCACAATAACTCGACCGTTCAGACCGCGCAGCTGCGAAAGCCGCAAAACAGCCCATCCTGGTCCGGTGGCGCGAAATGGCGCATGCGCGGCGAGCGCACCCGCGCGGGCGTGGCAAACGAGGCGCCGCGCAGCACCTTCTGGTTGCCAAAGGCCGGCTGCGAATAGTCGGCCCACGGGCCGGCTTTGAAACCGGGGTAGGGCCTGAAAGTGCTGGCGGTCCACTCCCACACGTCGCCCCAATAAAAACCCCGGCGCAACGCGACATGGGCGGCCACCTCCCACTCCACCTCGGCGGGCAACCGGCGCCCGGCCCAGCGCGCCCAGGCATCGGCCTCGAACCAGGAGACGTGTGTCACGCATTGCCCGCCCAGCATCCGCCTGGGCTTGCCAAAGCGGGTCTGCATCACCGCGCCACTGGCCACACCGATCTGGTCAACAAAACGCGGCCCGCGGCGCCCCTCATGCGCGGATTTCTGTGCCAGCCACCGCCAGCCATCGGGGTGCCACAACGCCTCCTGGTCATAACCGCCGTCGTCGACAAACTCGACAAACTGCGACCACGACACCGCCTGCGCATCAATCTCGAACTCCGGCACGGGGTCGTCAAACGCGGGCTGTTCGTTGTCAATGGCAAAACCCTCGCCCGGTTCGCTGCCCACGCGCCAAAGAGTGGCCGGGATCAGCAGCGGCTCGCGTTGGGGGCAGGGGCCGGGCAACTGCACCGGCAATTCCACTCCCAGGGTTTGCGCCAAGGCCAGAAGGTCTTCGCCTCGCCGGTCTTCATGGAACACGGCGAGGCGGTAGAAATACAAATGCCGGTCGGTCTCTTCGACCTTTTCCAGCAACTCCAGGGTGGACTCCAGCGTTTCGAGCAGGAAAGTGCGCGTTTGCGAAGCTTCCGGCTGGCGCACGGCGCCGCTGCCGGCACCCGGCGGCGCGGGCGGCCAGACGCTCCAGGCCAGGTCGGCCATGGGCTCAATGGACGCCAGCCGCAGCGCTTTGCCGTCACACGCCCGGCCCAGGTTTCGCTGCACGTTGCGGGCAATCCACCACTCCTGGAACCACGCCGCGTGACCGAGCAGTTGCAGCGCCTGTCCGTGGGCTTCGGGTGATTTTTCAAACTGCGCTGCCAGATGCAGACTGCGGTTACGCGTGTCGATCAAGGCCAGCGACAACTGCTCTTTGCCGGCTGTGCGAAAACTGCCAGCAGAGCCTGTAGGGGTTTGGGTGAGCGGCATGTGTTCAGCGTAGCGGTTTTCAGAGCCAATTTATAAGGGAAACCCCCTGCCGAAGCAGTCTAATCTGTTTCTACAATTTCGCTCAGCCGCGACGCCACGGCATCCCGCCTGGCGATTGCGTTTTTTTTCTGAATGGAGAAGTCTTTATGGATCGTCGTCTAGTCATCAAGAACGCGGGTATTGCCGGCATCCTGGCTGCGGGTGCCGCGCCCGCCGTTGTGCACGCGCAGGCCAATGTGCGCTGGCGTTTGACATCGAGCTTCCCGAAATCGCTCGACACGCTGTTTGGCGTGTCGGACGTGTTTGCAAAAAAAGTCAAAGAAATGTCAGGCGGCAAGTTCGAAATTACGACCCACGGCCCTGGAGAGTTGGTTCCCGCTTTCGGCACCGTCGATGCGTTGCAGGCCGGCACGGTGGAAGCCGCAAGTACGGCACCGTACTACTATTTCGGCAAAGACCCAACCTTCGCCATCGGATGCGCCATCCCCTTTGGCCTGAATAGCCGCCAGATGACGGCCTGGATGTACGAAGGCAACGGCCTGAAATTGATGCGCGAGTTCTACAGCAACTACAACATCATCAGCTTCCCCATGGGCAACACAGGCGCCCAGATGGGTGGCTGGTTCCGCAAAGAGGTCAAATCAATCAAAGACATCAAGGGCTTGAAATTCCGCACCGGCGGCTTCAGCGGCAAGGTTTGGGAGCGCATCGGCGGTGTGGCGGCAAATATCCCAGGCGGCGAAATCTATGCGGCCCTGGAAAAAGGCACCATTGACGCGGCAGAGTGGGTTGGCCCGTATGACGACCAGAAGCTCGGCTTCAACAAAATCGCCAAGAACTATGCATACCCTGGCTATTGGGAAGGTGGTCCACAGCTTGATTTGCACGTCAACATCAAGGCTTATGAAGCGTTGTCGCCAGAGTACAAAGCAATCGTAGAAGCTGCTTCCGCCTTCGCCCACATCGACATGCAGGCCAAATATGACGGTCGAAACAGCACGGCACTCAAGCAGTTGGTGGCTGGCGGCACCAAGTTGTTCCGCTTTCCTAAAGACCTGATGGATGGCGCATTCAAAGAGTCCATGGCACTTTACAGTGAACTGTCGGCCAGCAACCCTGCATGGAAAAAGATCTATGCCGACTACGCTGCGTTCCGCAAGGATGCGAATCTATGGTTCCGCTTCACTGAAGCGAGCTTTGACAGCTATATGCAAAACGCCAAGCTGTAAAGCGAGCGTACAACCCAACAAAAAAGGCCTGCACTATGCAGGCCTTTTTTGTTGCTCGGTTGAAACACGGACAGACAAGATTTACTACCCTTGCCCGACGGCTACCTTGCCTATTTTTTCTTGTCGGCTTCTTCTTTTTTCAGCGCGTCCTGAACCGCTTTCATGGCGTCATCGCTATCTTTCTCTTCAGCATCAGGCTTCAAGTCCAAATCAGCTTGGGGACCAGAGGCTGGAGTTGCCGGGGCAGCCGAAGCAGGTGTTTGAGACTCAGTGAATCCACCTCCCATTTTCTGGATATCGTCGCCGGCCTTGTTGATGTCCAAAACCTGTTCTTTGTCCAGAAAAATTGTTACCGACTCCGGGACGAAGATCACCACGGCCACCAGAATCAACTGCAGGAAGATGAACGGAATGGAGCCCAGATAAATATCCTTGGACTCGACCTTGCGTGGCAGCGAGCCGTTTTTATGCAGCGTGTCGGCGATGCCGCGCAAATAGAAGAGCGCGAAACCGAAGGGCGGGTGCATGAAACTGGTCTGCATGTTCACGCAAATCATCACGCCGAACCAGATCAGGTCGATGCCCAGCTTGGCTGCGACGGGCGCGAGGAACGGGATGATGATGAAAGCAATCTCGAAGAAGTCGAGGAAAAACGCCAGGAAGAAAATGAAGATGTTGACGGCGATCAAAAAGCCGATCTGCCCGCCAGGCAGGCCGGACAACATGTGTTCGATCCAGATACCGCCATCAACCCCCTGGAACACGAGCGAAAACACGCGCGAGCCGATCAGGATGTAAACCACCATAGCTGTGAGCCGCATGGTGCCGACCATGGCCTGGCGCGTCAGGTCCCAGGTCAAACGTTTGCTCAGCCAGGCCAGCAAAAACGCCCCCATGGCGCCCATGGCTCCTGCTTCGGTGGGGGTGGCAATCGCCGTGTTCAAGCCCGGCAAGCCGCCCATGCTACCCAACACTGTGAAAATCAGCACGGCCGATGGCACGATGCCCTTGAGGCATTTGCGGTACAGCGGCCAGCCATTGAGTTCCCGTGATTCCTTGGGCACGCCGGGCAAGGCGTTCGGCTTGAAGCGGGTGAGTGCAAAGGTGTAGGCCGCGAACAGCAGCACCTGAAGGATCGACGGGCCCCAGGCCCCTTTGTACATGTCGCCCACCGACTTGCCCAGTTGGTCGGCCAGTACGATCAAAACCAGGGACGGCGGCACCAGTTGCGTAATAGTGCCCGACGCCGCCAGCACGCCCGTGGCATAACGAATGTTGTAGTTCCAGCGCATCATCACCGGCAGGGAAATCATGGCCATGGCGATGACCTGCCCGGCCACCGTGCCGGTGATGGCTCCCAGGATGAAGCCGACGATGATGACTGAATAACCCAGCCCGCCCTTGACGGTGCCGAACATTTGCCCCATCGAGTCCAGCATGTCCTCGGCCAGGCCGCAGCGCTCGAGAATTGTGCCCATCAGCGTGAAGAACGGAATGGCCAACAGGAGGTCATTGGACAAAATGCCGAACACATTCAGTGGCAGCGCCGTCATGAATTGCTGCGGAAACCAGCCCATGTAAACGGCGAAATACCCGCTGCCGAGGCCCAGCGCCGCCAGCGAAAATGCCACCGGGAAACCGATCAGCATGATGATGATGAGCCCCGCGAACATCAGCGGGGCGAATTCTTGCATCGTCATTGCAGGGGTCTTTCGTAGTGGAAGTCGCCATCGTACTGATGGGTCAACCAGGCAGCGCGTTTGATGATTTCAGACAGGCCTTGCAACAATATCAGCGCAAAACCCAGCGGCAACATGAACATCACCGGCCAGCGGATCAGGCCGCCTGCGTTGCTGGACATCTCGCCAGACACGTACATCTTCACGAATAGCGGCCACGAGTAATACAGCATCACCGACATTGACAGCATCAAAAAGAAAATGAAGCCCAGCAAGTCCACAATGGCTTGGCCGCGCCCGCCGTACATGCCGTAAAGCACGTCCACGCGCACATGTTCGTTCACCCGCAGCACTTGGGACGCGCCCAACATGACCACGCCAGCGAACAGGTACCACTGGATTTCAGTGAACCCGTTGGAGCTGTAATTGAAGGCGTAACGCACGATGGCATTGAGCGCGCTGATGACACAGGACGCCAGCACTGCCCAAATGGCGACCACCGCGAATTTGTCATTCAGCCAGTCAATGCCGCGCGATAAGGACAACAAACCTTTCATGGTGATCTCCAGACGGGCGACGAAATGCGGGGATGTTTGAGGCGGATAGGCATGGCTCAGGAGGGTAACCGATTGGGCTCGGAAAAATCACGGGCGACTACGTAGTTCATGAGGCAAAACCCTATTCTAGGGTCGAAGAAGCACCCCTTTTCGCGCTCTTTCGCGCGAAACCCTTGCCGCCGTTGGTTAACATTTGCGTCAATTGCGCGACGTGTTTGTCAGGGTGGCCCTTGCGGTAAGCCAGGTGCAGGGCAGAGACCGCCAGCGCGTCCGTCAAGGGTTTGTACACCACGCCACCCAGTTGGATGCAACGGGTATCCTGCGGCACGATGGCAACACCCGCGCCCGCCGCCACCAAACCGACGATGGTGGAGGCCTCACGCACCTGCTGTGCAATTTCGGGGCGGAAACCCGCCCTGCGGCACAGTTCCATCACCCGCCAATAGAGGCCGATGCCGGCGTCGCGCGGGTACATGATGAAAGGGTCTGCCCGAAGGTCTTTGACACTGACCGCCGGCCCGGCGGCCAAGGGATGGTCATCGGCCATGACCACCAACAGGGGCGCGGCGTACCAGGGTTCAATGCTCAGGCCGTCGGCCGTGCTGATGTCGGGTTTGCGCAAAACGCCCAGGTCAATCGTGCGCTCGTGCAAGGCATCGAGCTGGTCCAGCGAGCTCATCTCCCGAAACGTCAAGGCGACCTGTGGGTAGGCATTGCGGAAGGTCCGTATCGAATGCGGCAACACGGTGTTGAACATCGACGAAGCGGTGTAGCCCAGCACCAGTTTGCCAACCACGCCGCTGGCCGCGCTGCGCGCCCGGGCTTTGGCGCTGTCGGCCGCCAGCAAAATGGCGCGCGCCTGGTCCAGAAATTCCCGCCCGGCTTGCGTCAATGACACCCGGCGCCTGTCGCGCTCCAGCAGTGGCGTGCCCAGTTCAGCCTCAAGCGCCCGCACCTGGACACTCAAGGGCGGCTGCGCCATGTGCAGGCGCTCGGCCGCGCGGCTGAAATTCAGCTCTTCGGCGACAGCGGCAAAGTACCGCAGGTGGCGCAATTCCATACAAGCTCCAGCGCAGTTTGTTGATACCTTTTTAGTATCATATTGGCGATTAAAACAGTATTTGAAAATATAACAGACCGCGCCTACCATCGGCCCAACACGATCTTTTCATGACCACAGATCCCCATACCTGGCTGGAATCCAAAGCCGTCAACGCCGTGATGCAACGCCTGCAGCAGGGCCTGCCGATCGCGGCATTGGGCATCCGAAGCGCGCGCACGGCGGACATTGTGCGCATTGCACGGGCCACCGGCCACCATTGCATCTGGGTGGACCTCGAACACAGCAGCATGTCGGTCGATGTGGCTGCCATGTTGTGTGCTGCGGCGCTGGATGTCGGCCTGGTTCCCCTGGCACGTATTCCCGAGCGCGACTACGGCGTGATCGGCCGCCTGCTGGACGGCGGCGCCCTGGGCATCATCGCTCCGCGCATCGAAACGGCCGATCAGGCGGCAGACGTGGTCAAGGCCTGCCGCTTCCCGCCACTGGGCGCGCGTTCTGCCATCAACAGCTTGCCGCAGCTTGAGATGCGCCGCGTCGATGCAAGCCGGATGAATGCGGCAATGAACCGGGCTACGCTGGTCAAAATCCTCGTGGAGACCCAGCTCGGCCTGGACAACCTGGATGCCATTGCGGCGCTGCCGGGTGTTGACCTGATCGCCATCGGCACCAACGACCTCACGGCCGAACTGGGCGTGCCCGGCGATTTCCGCCACCCGCTGGTGCGCGCCGCACATGACAAAGCCCTGGCCGTTTGCAAACGCCACAACAAGCCGCTGGTGATCGGCGGCATTGGCGACACGGCTTACACCGCCGAGCTGATCCGCCTTGGCGCCGCGCCGTTTCTGTTCACCGGCATCGACACCGAGTTGATGGTCCATGTCGCCGGCACGCGGGTGCAAGCCGCGCTCGATTCATTGAAGTAAACCAGCAGGAGACGATATGAAACGCAGAACCTTCCCCCACTTCGTCTCGGCGCTCGCCGCGTGTGCGGCC
Source organism: Rhodoferax sp. (assembly GCA_031373455.1). Lineage (GTDB taxonomy): Bacteria > Pseudomonadota > Gammaproteobacteria > Burkholderiales > Burkholderiaceae_C > JANYCG01. The sequence goes on along the minus strand of JANMMR010000256.1, from coordinate 146 downwards.
CTTGGTGCCCTGGTTGCCCCGGCCGCCCTCGCTCAAACCCCGCCCTGGCCCGGCAACACGATCAAGATCATCGTGCCCTCGCCGCCCGGTGTCGGCTCGGACCTGTTCGCGCGCCAGTACGCCGAGGCGATTGCCAAATCGCTGGG
>JANMMR010000234.1:0-4104 GCA_031373455.1 Rhodoferax sp. | reverse complement strand
TTTGAAGATTTTGTGACCGAGATGGTGCAACAGGAAGGCCGCTCGATTTTGGGGCTTTACCCGCCAACGGAACAGAAATCGAAGGATGATTTTGCGGTTTGGCGGAAGGCAAAAAACAGGTAACAAAACCTCACCGGCCCGGATCGACAGGTAACGAAACACCTGGGCCGCCGCCACGGCTGTCGTCGGTGTTCTGCCGCTTGGTGTCAGCGCGTGCTGCGTTGGCGGCACTCGAATCTTGCGGGTTCACAATCGCACCCGCCGCTTCGCCACCCACCGCGCCTGCGACGGCACCCAGCGTGGTACCGACTACCACCCCGATTGGGCCTGCCACCATGACGCCGATGGCGGCCCCTGCGACGGCCCCGGCGACCACACCGCCACCCACCAACACGGACTTTGCCTCTCGTTCCGCGTCCTGGGACGCCAGCGGAAACTGCGCCGCAGGGTTCGGGTCCTGCGATGGAATGCCGTAGCCGGGGCGGGCCTGCTCGGCAAGGTCTTCGTCGACCGGGGTGGCATTGCCGGGTGGGGTGGTCGATGGGTTCATGGGCTTCTCCAGAATTGGTTGACGATCGAACGCGCATGAGGTTCACGCCATCAGCACCTCAGTAACCATAGTCCGCCATGGCGGACGCGTATGTGCGACAGCGCACGGTCACAGACCGCGGCGAACGGCGCGTCTTGCCATGCCGAGCTGAAAACTGAGGCGGCGCAAAGCGCAATTACCCCACCCAAACAAGCTTGAAATAAATAGCCCTATGCTTGCCAACATTCGCGCTGTAGCATGACCTTCTTTCACCCGCCCCCACTTCCCACCCCTCTTCACCCGGGGCTCATCGCCATCACGGGCGGCGAGCGTTCCGGCAAAACCAGCTTTTTACGCCGACTCAGCGGCGATTTGCCTGGCTTGCCGGGTGAAGCGCCGCACCCCGATGCGCAGTGGCTGGATTTGCGGTTGCCTAGCCACGATGACCAAACACCTCAGCAGGTGTGGGACGCGCTACAGGCGCGCTGCCCGCAATGGAACGCCGCTTTGCATCAAGAACTGATCGAGGCCCTGGGCTTGTTGCCGCACCTGGACAAAAAGCTGTTCATGCACTCCACTGGCAGCCGGCGCAAGGTGGCGTTGGCGGGTTTGCTGGCCTGCGGCGCAACCGTTACTTGCATGGACTAGCCCTTTGCCGCGCTGGATTCGGCCTCGATCCGGGTGATTCGGGAGTTCCTCAGCTACATGGCGCAACACCCCACGCGCAGTTGGGTGGTGGCCGACTACGAAGCCGATGCCCGCTTACCGTGGCAGCATGTAGTCTCACTCGATTAGCTTGATCAAACACCAGGAGACGCCATGACCAAACAAGGCCCCGAAACCCCCACCCAGCGCGACATCGCCGTCAACGGCATCACCCTGCACATCACCGAGCAAGGCAGCGGCCCGCTGGTGCTGCTGTGCCATGGCTGGCCCGAGCTGGCGTATTCGTGGCGGCACCAGATGCCGGCGTTGGCCGAGGCGGGTTACCGCGTGGTGGCGCCGGACATGCGGGGGTATGGCGGCAGCTCGGTGCCGCATGCCATTGCCGACTACGCGATCACCGATCTGGTGGGCGACATGGTGGCGCTGGTGGCCGCGCTGGGGGAGACGCGGGCCTGCATCGTCGGGCACGACTGGGGCGCGAACGTGGCCTGGAGCGCGGCGCTCATGCGGCCTGATCTCTTTGTGGCCGTGGCCGCGCTGAGTGTGCCGCATCGGCCGCGCAGTGCGGCAGCAGCGCCCTTGAGTGTGCTGCGCGCCGCGGGGCTGCATGACTACTACTGGTTTTATTTCAACCGCGAGGGCGTGCCCGAGGCCGAGTTTGAGCGCGACATTGAATCCGCCCTGCGCAAGGTGTTGGTGGGCATTTCGGGCAATGGCGCCGCTACTTCGGGGAAGGACGGCAGCCGCGCGCTGAACGTGCCAGCAGGTCACGGGTTTCTCGATGGCCTGGTCGACCCGCCCGGATTGCCCGCCTGGATCAGCCACGCAGACATTGCGGTCTACGCGGCTTCATTCCGCAAGAACGGCCTGCGCGGGCCCTTCAACTGGTACCGCAACATCGACCGCAACTGGGCGCTGCTCGCGCCGTATCAGGGTGCCAAAGTGCTGCCGCCCGCGTTGTTCATCGCCGGCGACCGCGATGGCGTGATCACCACGCCGATGGGGAAGAGGGCGCTGGACACCCTGGAGGCAAGTGTGCCAAAGCTGCGCGAGAAAGTGCTGATTCCCGGCGCCGGGCATTGGATCCAGCAGGAGCGGCCGGCAGAGGTGAACGCCGCGCTGTTGCGGTTTTTGGCGACGGATTGCCCGGCAGGCCAGTAGCAGTTCAGTAGCAGATTGAATGTTAACACCCATGTTAATTATATGGGAAAAAACACCTCGTTTTGACAATTTTATGTAAAATCTGGCACTCAAGTCACGCATTTGTTGAATAGTTTGCTATATAAACAATAGCAATTCCACGGTGAAGATGGTTCCCGGTCTCGCCGCACGCGGGACATGAGAGACCATTGCTCCTGCTCTGATCCTGCGCTTGTGCCCGAGCAAGGAGTGCCACCAACGCAGCCAAACAGGCCACGTGCCTGAGGGTCAATGAGGCCATGTTCAAGCACCTGGGTTCGAATTCAAGAGCAACCACTTTAACCGCCACGGGCCACCCATCTTCGTAGAATGGGCCAGGATCGTTGTTCAAAGGAATACCTGCCATGCCGCAACATTCAACGCTTAACCGCAGAGCCTTCGCCACCGGTTTGATCGCCCTGGCCCACGCACCTTTGATGGCGCAAACGGCGGCACCGTCACCCTCGCCTTCAGCGCAAGCACCCTTCCCCAGCCGCGTCATCCGCATCGTGCCCTTTGGCACAGCCGGCGGGCCAATCGACGTGTTGGCGCGCGTTTACGGCGAGAAACTGCAGCAGCGCTGGGGGCAGTCGGTCATCGTTGATGCCAAGCCCGGCGCGAGCGGCATCATCGCGGCGGATTTTGTCGCCAAGGCCGCGCCCGATGGCCACACCGTTATGTTCACGCTGCCGCTCACGCATGTGAACGTGCCGATTCTGCAGGCCAAGGTGCCATATGACCCGGTGAAAGATTTCACGGGCCTGTCGATGTTGGCTACCGGCGGGCCGATGATCGTGGCGCGCGCCAATGCACCTTATGGCAACCTCAAGGAATTCATCGAGTTCGCCAAAAAATCTCCGAAGCCGCTGAACTATGGCACCTGGGGCACGGGCTCGTCGGCGCATTTGTTTGGCGAACTGCTGCAACGCCAAAGCGGCGCCAACCTGGTGCATGTGGCTTACAAGGCCGAGGCGGCCGTGCACAACGATCTGTTTGGTGAATCACTCGACTTCGCGTGGGCCAACCCTTCCACCGCGCGCAACCACTCGCAGGCCGGCAAGATGAAAGTGCTGGGCGTGGCCGGCACGCGCCGCGTCGCGGCCATGCCGAATGTGCCGACGTTTACCGAGCAGGGGTTCAAGGGGTTTGATCTGGACAGCTGGATCGGTGTTTATGCGCCCGCCAAAACGCCGCAGCCGATCGTGGAGGCGTGGACAAGCGCCTTGCGGGAGATCACCGCCATGCCTGACGTTTCGGCGCGGCTGATCGCGTTTGGTTTCGAGCCGCTGGGCAATACGCCGGCGCAGTTCGCCGAACTCTTCAAGGCCGACTACCCGCGTGTGGCCGAGTTGATCAAAGCTGCGGGTGTCACGGCAGAATGAACGCGCGCATCATTCCCATTGCCGTGGACACTGGAACGGACAGCGGCACCGCCTACGGCCGCCCCCAACCCACGTCGCGCCTGGAGCTGGCGCAGGTGGGCGCGGGCACGCCCATGGGTGAGCTGCTGCGGCGCTATTGGCACCCCGTCGGCATGCTGGCGGACGCCACCGACACGCTGCGCAAAGTTCGCGTGCTGGGTGAAAACCTGATTTTGTTCCGCGACAAAACCGGGCGGCCGGGCCTCGTGTACCCGCATTGCGCGCACCGGGGCTCGTCGCTGTATTACGGCAAGGTCGAAGAACGCGGCATCCGCTGTTGTTACCACGGCTGGTTGTATGACGTGCAGG
>JANMMR010000231.1:0-12425 GCA_031373455.1 Rhodoferax sp. | reverse complement strand
GCGACTGGTCGGCCTGCCCAAAGGCAAGGCGCCGCTGGCCCAGCTGGACATCACAACACTGGGTTATGAGCGCGTGTTGCGCCTGGCGACTGACAAGTCCTATGGCACCGCGCTTCTCGAATTGAACCCTGCGGTGCTGGCACCTGGCCGCACGCTCAAATGGCGCTGGCGGCTGGAGCAGCCCTTGCTGATGGCGGACCTGAAGCTCAAAGAAACCGACGACGCGCCCCTGAAAGTTTGCGCGATGTTTGACATGCCACTGGACAAGCTTGGTTTTTGGGAGCGCAACCTGGTAAGGTTGGCGCGCAGTTCGAGTGGCGAAAAGATTCCGGCTGCCACCTTGTGTTACGTCTGGGACCACAAGCTGCCGGTGGATTCAGCCTTGCCCAACGCCTATTCAAAACGCCTGCGGTACATCGTGCTCGATTCCGGCGAACAAAAACTGGGTCAATGGGTCAACCACGAACGCGATCTGGCAGTCGACCTGCAGCGGGCGTTTGGGCACGAATTCGACACGCCACCACCCTTGACAGCCCTGGCAGTGGGCGCCGATTCTGACAACACGCAGGGCAAAAGCCTGGCTTATGTGGGAGACTTGGTGTTGACCGGAAAAAGCGGCAGTGGCAGCGAGGTCAGGAAGACAGAATAATCGGCTCCAGCGCATCACCTTGCGGCAGGATGCGGCCAATGATGGCGGTGTGGACGTAGCCGAGTTCCTGCAAAGCCTTGACGCAAGCGTCCACCCGGTCTGCTGGCACGCTGGCGAGCAAGCCACCGGCGGTTTGCGGATCGAAGATCAGCGGGTAACGCGGGTGATTCACCCAGTCTTCCTGGTTGCGCAGCGCCCGGCGCAAGCGCACGTTGGCGCTTTGCAATGAACTCACAATGCCGTTGGCCACGCATTCCTCGGCGCCGTCGAGCATCGGGATTTTGGACATGAAGAGTTCGGCATCTACGCCGGACGGGCGCGTCATTTCTACCAGATGGCCCAGGAGGCCAAAACCGGTCAAATCCGTGCAGGCTGTGGCGCCGTAATCCCGCAGGCATTTCGCGCCCAGGCGGTTGGAAACCACCATGGATTTCAGCGCCGCATCGATCCAGCGGCCCTTGGCGGCAATGCGTGCGTGCGCTGCAAAAAGGGTGCCGGTGCCGACTGGTTTGGTGAGGATCAACACGTCTCCCGGGCGCATGCCCCCCTTGCGCAAAGCGGCGTGGTCGTTGTCGTCGATCAGGCCGTTCACCGCAAATCCAAGAGCCAGTTCCTTGCCTTCGCCCGTATGGCCGCCAACCAGCGCGCAGTTGGCTTCGCGCAGCACATCCATGGCGCCGGTCATCATCTGAAACAGGATGTCTTCGGTTTTGGATTCCAGCCCGGGTGGCACGGTGACAACCGCCGTTGCCGTTTGCGCCTCGCCACCCATCGCCCATATGTCGCCCAAGGAGTGGTTTGCCGCCACCTTGCCAAAGATGTAGGGGTCATCAATGAACGACCGGAAAAAGTCAATGGAATGCACCATGGCCTTGCCAGGCGGCACCCGCACGACAGCGGCGTCGTCCGGGTCTTTGAGGCCGATCAGGACTTCCTCGCGCTCCACGGGGTGAAGATTGCCCAATGCCCGCGCCAGCACCGTCGCTCCCACCTTGGCGCCGCAGCCGCCACAACGCATGGCGATGGCGGAGATCGCCTGCAAAGACTCTTCCTGCGTGAGTTTGACGGCATTTTGCGCAGAAGCCGGACTTGAACTGCGTGCCCCGGCCGAATCGTCCATCGGCGCAAGCTCGCTGAACTTGGCCATGAAGCGCCGGTCGATCCAGTCTTTCCATTGCCACACCCAATCGCCGGCAAAACCGAGCCAGCCCCGCGACGCCACGGCGTATTTGTCGCCCGTACTGATCAATGCGAGCCAGGATTGCTGGGGGTGGTAGTCCTTCAGGGGATTGCCGGCAACTGCGCGGCGCAGGTTTTCCGTCAGGGGTGGACCCTGGCGCACGGCAAACACACCGGCTTTTTCCAGCTTGAAGTTAACCATGCTGGCGATGTCGCCGGCTGCAAAGATTCGTGGGTCGGTTACGGTCTGCAGGCTGTCATGCACCGCAATAAAACCGTCATCGTCAAGTTCCAAGCCGGTTTCGCGCAGCCAAGGCGCGCCGCCCGCGCGGGTTACCCACACCACTTCGTCGGCCGCGACCTTCAGGCCGGAGGTGGTGGTCAATTGCCCGGCTTCAACCAGACTTACTTCGGCTCCGAGGTGCAGCGTCACGTCGCGCTGCAGCAGCACGGTTTCAAAGCGTTTCTGAACGCCGGCATTGTGGGTCGGCAGTATCGTGGCACTGCTGGTGAGCAGGTGAAAAGCCAGCTCGTCGGGGTTCCGGTGGAGATCGCGCAATTCATTGCGAAGGCGCCATTGCATGGCCAACAGCAGCTCAACACCGCCCGCACCGCCGCCGACCACCGCGATAGTGGTTTTGCCAGGGTGATTTTTCACCCGTTCAACCAAAGCCAGCCAGCGGTCATTGAAGCGCTGGATCGGTTTGACCGGCACCGCGTTTTCAGCGGCGCCGGGCACGCCAGTCAATTGCGGCGTGGAGCCGATGTTGATGGACAACTCGTCATACGGCACCGGCGGCCGGTTGCGGCACAACACTTTTTGGCTGGCACGGTCCAGGCCGATCACCTCGTCCCGGTACAGGCGTGCTCCGGCAAAAACGCACAAGCGGCTGAGGTCAATGTGGACCTCGTCGTAGTCGTAGTGGCCGGCCACATAACCGGGCAACATGCCGGAGTAGGGCGTGTGCATGTCGGTGCAGATGAGTGTCAGGCGCACACCGGGAATGGGGTTCATGCCGAACTTCTTGAGCACGATCACGTGGCTGTGCCCACCACCCACCAGAACGATGTCTCTGAGAACCGGTTGCTCACTGGCCTGCATGTGCGTCTTTCAACAAGGACTTGACCAATTTGATCAAGGCCGATTTTTCTTTAATCGGCGCAAACAACGCCGCCCGTCGCTCACACAGGTGTTCGAGCTTGCGGTACAGGCTCGTTGGCGCGAATCCGTTGGCATGGGTTTGTTCCCGGCGCAACCGGGTGAGCAGGCCAGCCAGCGCGGTGGCATTACCGACTTCAAAATAACCGGGGTATTTTTCACCCAGCATGCCTACGTTGCCATCGACATAGGAAGCCACCACCGGCGTTCCGCTGCAGGCCGCCTCCATGACGACGTGGGCGCCACCCTCCATTTTGCTGGCATGCACCAGCACATGGGCGCGCTGTATGTGCCGCCGTGTGGCTTCATGGCCCAAGCCGCCCAGCCAGCGGTAGTGCGGGCACGCGGCGGCTGTTGCGCGCGCCTGACTGGCCAGCTTGGCATCCAGCGGGTCACCAATGTGGTCTATCAGGATGCCGCTGTCGGGACTGATCAGGCGCGCGGCTGAAAACAGCGTTTGCGGCAACTTTTCATCGCGCAAATGGCCCACCATGGCCACCCGCAGGTGACGGTTGGTCTTGACCAGTTTTGCCCGCGTTGTCGTGGATTGAAAAATAACCTCTGCCTTGTTGCGGTGGGCTGCGGGCAGGTGCTGTGGGCCCTTTTCCTGCAGGACTACCAGCGCCCGTGCCAACTCAAGGGATTGCTGGGCGGATGCATCAACTTCGATGTCGCGGTACAGGTCGGTGCCGGTCAGCACCACACAAAGCCCGGGCGCGCAGGTGGTCACACCTTGGGCGGCGGCCCAGGCTGCGATGTCGTTTGCCGACCTGCGCGCATGCAACGCCAAAAGCACATCATGGTGTTCGCCCTGCCATTTCTGGGCGATGGTGACATCAAATTCGGATTTCAAAAACCCGGCCCAACGCCATGCGGTTTGCCAGTTGCCGTTGTTGGCATTGGCGGCTGCTGGCGTAACGATCAAGACGCTGGGTTTGTGGCGCTCGTGCATAAAAAATGTGTGGATTGAGACGGTTGCACGGCGAACTGAATTCGTCGCAGAGAGGCTGCAATTATTACAAGGGGATTGAGCGGGCGATTTGGAAGCCCTTTTGAAGCCCTTTGGGCTGCAGAAATGCCGGCTTTCGAGTCTAATCGGGTCCGGTTTTTTCAACTTTTCAAGGAGTTTGATCATGGTCAGTTTTTCCCCGTCCCGTACATTTCGCGCGCTGATGACCTGTGCCGTCGTCACGTTTGGTGCTTTAAGTCACGCCCAGCAGGTCTTCAAGGTCACCGCGATTCCTGATGAATCACCCACCGAACTGGCCCGAAAAGCGGCGCCATTGGTCAAATACCTTGAAAAAACCCTGGGAATGAAAGTCGAGTTCACGCCCGTCACGGATTACGCGGCGTCGGTTGAGGCGCTTGCCAACAAGCAGGTCGATCTGGCCTGGTACGGTGGTTTCACTTTTGTCCAGGCGAGCATCCGTTCTGGCGGGAAAGCCATTCCACTGGTGCAGCGCGAGGAAGATGAAAAATTCCGCTCGGTGTTCATCACGAGCGACCCCACGGTGAAGTCACTGGCCGATCTCAAAGGCAAAAATGTCAGTTTTGGCTCGCAATCGAGCACCTCCGGCCATTTGATGCCGCGGGCTTTCCTGCTCGAGGCCAAGATCGACCCTGATAAGGATTTCAAACGTGTCGCCTATTCTGGCGCGCACGACGCCACCATTGCCGCTGTGGCCGCTGGCAAAGTTGAAGCTGGGGCTTTGAACATCTCTGTGTGGGAGAAATTCGTGGCCGACAAGAAAGTTGACACCGACAAAGTGAAGGTGATCTACACCACGCCCGGCTATTACGATTACAACTGGACAGTGCACGCGGACATGCCCGCCGCCACACGGGAAAAGCTGGCCAAAGCTTTCACTGACCTGAACCGCAATACGCCCGAAGGCAAGGAAATTCTGGATTTGCAGCGGGCCACGCGGTTTATTCCCACCAAAGTTGAAAACTACAAGGGTATTGAACAAGCCGCCCGCAACGCCGGTTTGTTGAAATAAAGGTTTTGGCCTTGGGCGACAATTCGCCGCAATGAAAATTGAACTCAGTGCGGCTTCTGGTCGCCATCCATCTGCACGGCCAGGCACTGTTGCAGCGATCCGGGGTGTCAGTTTGTCGGTGCAGTCCGGTGAGCAGGTGGCGGTAATTGGCCCATCCGGCGCCGGCAAGACAACCCTGCTGCACCTGATGGCCTGCGCCCTGAAACCGCCCTCGGGCAAAGTATTGCTCGAGGGTGCTGATCCCTGGACACTTTCTGCACGCGGTTTGCGGGCACTGCGGGGTCGCTTGTTTCTGGCGCCGCAAGTGCCGCCCTTGCCGCCGCGCCAGCGCGTGGTGACTTCTGTGCTAGCTGGGCGCCTTCCGCACGAGTCGCTCTGGGCAAGCCTGCGCAGCCTTTTTTATCCGACAAACATCCCGTTGGCGGACCGTGCCTTGTCGCGTTTTGATTTGAGCGACAAACTGTTTGACCGAGTTGACCGACTCTCGGGTGGCGAGCGGCAGAGGGTGGGGTTGGCCCGGGCACTGGCATCGGAAGCGGCACTTCTGTTGGTTGACGAACCTCTTTCCGCCCTGGACCCCACCCGTTCCAGCCAGGCCATCCAGACGCTGACCCAGGTTGCGCGAGAGCGCGGTGCTACGCTGGTGGCCACCTTGCACCATGTTGAAATGGCGTTGGCCAACTTTCCACGCATTGTTGGGCTGCGTGACGGGGAGGTGGTGTTTGATTTGCCTGCATCGGACGTGACCAAGCAACGCCTCGAGGACTTGTACGCCCAAAATCTGGACGAACTCACAGGCGCGGCGCCAGCAATTCCCAGCCTGTTGATTCCTGATACCCAGATGCCGGTGGTGGTGACCTGCCGTTAGCGGTGAACCCCCTCCCGAAAATCTGCATCCCATGATCACCAGAGGCGACCCCCAATGAGCGCGGTATTGCCGGCTACGCGTGACCCCGCCTGGTCTCGCCGTGTTTTCTGGACACTCGCCTTTGTGGTACTCCTGTGGCCAATGCTCGTGTTGACGGAGTTCAAGCCCTGGGTGCTGTTCGACGCGGAAGCGGTCAAACCCACCTTGCGCTTCCTGAGAGATTTTCTGCCCCCGCGGGTGAGTCCAGATTTTTTATGGCTGATTGCGCAAGACACCTGGCGCACGGTTGCCATCGCCACAGCAGGCATGGCACTGGCCCTGTTCTTGGCTGTGCCTTTGGCGCTGCTTTCGGTGCGGGTATTGTCCCTGTCTGCATTGAGTGGTGAAATGGGCATGGCGCCACGGGTGTTGCGCCAGCTGGTCCGATGGGCGCTGATGGTGCTGCGCAGCGTGCCTGAATTGGTGTGGGCCTTGGTGTTTGTGCGGGTTGTGGGTTTGGGTGCGACGGCTGGGGTATTGGCGATCGCTTTGACCTACGGGGGCATGTTGGGCAAGGTGTACGCCGACATCCTGGAGAGCGGCGATACCCATGCCGCCACCAGTCTGATGCGCAACGGCAGCGGCCGCCTGCAGGCCTTCTTTCTCGCATTGTTGCCACAAAACGCGTCGGAGCTGACCAGTTACACCGTCTACCGATGGGAATGCGCCATCCGCTCATCAGCGGTATTGGGGTTTGTGGGTGCCGGTGGGCTTGGACAGCAGATGGACTCTTCCATGAAGATGTTCAATGGCTCCGAGGTGTCGACGATTCTGCTGGTGTTCATGTTGCTCGTTTGGCTCGCAGACCGCGCCAGTGCCTTTTTGCGCAAGGGACTGGCATGAGCACCAAACCGGGCGTCCCGGCGACTGTGCCATTGGGGCAGAAAGCTGCCAATGAGGTGTACAAATTGCCGCCCAGGCTGTTTGACGCGCGGTGCAAAGCCTGCTGGTTTGTTGCGGGCATTGCCGTGCTGGTGGTGGCGAGTTTCTGGTCGCTCAACCTGCAATGGGGGCAATTTCTGTCTCCAGACGCCTTCGCGCGCATGGGAAAATTTTTGGCGGAACTGCTGCGGCCGGAGCTGGCGCCCGCGTACCTGGTGAAAGTGTTGACGGCGTCAATGGAAACCCTGGCGATGTCGGCGCTGGGCACCTTGTTGGCCGTGGCATTGGGGTTGGTGTTGGCATTGCCTGCAAGCAAGACCTGGCCTGAGGATCCAGCGCGATTCCGGGCAGTCACGCGTTTGGTGCTCAATGGGCTTCGCAGCACACCCGAGCTGGTGTGGGCCGCCCTGTTGTTGATCGCGGCTGGCCTTGGCCCTTTTGCAGGGACGCTGGCGCTCGGTCTGCACACCTCCGGTGTCTTGGGCCGCCTCTTTGCCGAGAGCCTGGAGAATGCGCCGGCTGAGCCGGCATTCGCTTTGAGAACGCGCGGCGTGGGTGAGGTGCGCATTTTTCTCTACGCCACCTTGCCCCAGATCCTGCCGCAACTGATCAGCTATTCGCTCTACCGGTGGGAAAATAATATCCGGGCCGCGGCCGTTCTGGGCGTTGTCGGGGCTGGCGGACTGGGTCAAATGCTGGCGTTTCACATGGGTTTGTTTCAAATGGGTGAAACCAGTACCATCCTGATCGCGATGCTCTTGCTGGTGGCGCTGGTCGATGCCCTCAGTTATGTTTGTCGCAAACGCATGTCGGCTTGAATGTGATCAGGAGGCCATGATGAAACAGATGCGCTGGTTTTTGGGGTGCTTGCTTGCAGCAGTTGCGGCGGTATTGTCCGGTTGCGGCACGCCTTATGCCTCAGTGCCGAACAAGGCGGGCGAACCCGTCATGTTGCTGGGCTTCGACCCGGTGGCCTATTTCACCAAAGGCGTCCCTACGCGGGGCAGTGCCGACCACAAAGTGAATCTGCCGGAACGAACCTACTATTTTGAAAGCGCGCAGAGCAAAAACACCTTTGAGGCAAGTCCTTCCAAATACGAGCCTCAATACGGCGGCTTTTGTGCAAGTGGTGCCGCTTTTGCCATCAAGCTTGGCAGCGATCCAGGTGCATGGCAAATTTACGACGGACGCCTGTTTATTTTTGGCGATGTGTTGGGCCAGACGGCTTGGCAGTTGGACCCGGCCTGGAACGTCGGGCACGCCGACCGCTTGTGGCCCGACATCAAGGACCAGGGTTGGCGCGGCGCTTCCTTGAAGGCCTACGCATCCAAGGTGCCCCATTACAAATCCGGGAAAGACATTCGCGCCGAGTACGACGCGAAAAACCCGGGCAAGCCCTGGCCGGTCTACGACGTTGGTTCAATGACGGCCAATTTGTTCAACAAACCGCCAGGTTGGCGGGCGGCTGAAGGCCACAGCCAGCCCGCACTGGGTTACCCGCAATAGTTATTGCGGTTCGATCTTGGCGTCTTTGATCGCCTTGGCCCACTTGGTTGTTTCAAGGCGATTGCGTTGCGCCAGGGCTTCGGGCGTCCCCGGTTCCACTGCGAACCCCAGTGATGCAAATTTCTCCTGGATGTCCTTGCTCTGCGCCGCCTGGTTGATCGCCTGGTTCAGCCTGGCGACAGCCTCTGGTGGCGTTCCGGCGGGTGCAAACACGGCGAAATAGGCGATCAGCTCGTAGTCTTTCAGACCAAGTGCTTCGTTGACTGTTGGCAATTCAGGAATGGCCGTTGAACGTTTGCTGGAAGTCACAGCCAGTCCCCGAATCTTGCCACCCTTGATTTGGGGCAAAGTGACGGCAAAGTCAGCGCTGAACATCATGACCTGACCACCGATCAGGTCGGTCATTGCGGCCGGGCCGCTTTTGTAAGGCACATTGGTCATCTGTACGCCGGCCATGCTCGCCAGTACTTCGGACGACACGAGTTGCGATGTGCTGGCGCTGGCGAAAGTAACGTGGCCCGGTTTGGCTTTTGCCAGGTCAATGAATTCGCGCAGGGTTTTGACGGGCACGTCGTTGTTGACGGCAATGATCAGCGGCACCGAGCCCAAATACCCTACTGGCGTGAAAGCCGTGTCCTGGTCGTAGGGCAGTTGCTTCATCAGGAACTTTAGCGCCGCATTGGTGCTGTTGGTTCCAATCAGGATGGTGTAGCCGTCTGGAGCCGACTTGGCGGCCGCATCGGCCCCCAACATGCCGTTGACGCCCGCTTTGTTTTCAACCACGATGGTCTGGCCAAGCGACTCGGACATTTTGGCCGCAAATGCACGGCCAATCTGGTCGGTTGCGCTGCCGGCCGCAAAAGGCACGATCGCCTTGATGGGCTTGTTGGGGTAGGGCTGCGCAGTTGCGCAAACGGCCCACGCAGTGGCCACAATTAGCAGCAGGGTTTTGAGCTTCACGGGAGTTCCTTCAGACAGAGGTTGCTTCAAGGCTTTTTGGCTTTGGCGGCGGTGACATCGGCCGCGAGCTGTTCGCCTGAACGGTAATGCGGCACGCGGAAGGTCAGGCGTTTGGCGCGTTGGAAAAAACTGTTGCTGCCTGCCACTTCTTCCTTCCAGTATTTTTCGGCCAGGGCGAGATTGCGCGGCACATCGATATCAAACCCATCGCGCGAGCCTTGGCCGCCAAACATGTACAACTTGCCGTTGATCATCTTGAAGCTGTCTGCATCACCGCCCCAAGGAATGCCATACACAATGCCGTTGGCGCAATAACCGCCGTATTCGGGCAGGTATTTTTTGGGTTCCTTGTCAAACAGCGCCTTGTTCTCGGCGTTGGCGAAGCGGAACACCACCCCTTCGTAGACACTTTTGAACTGGTTGCTGCCCTGGGTGTACTTGCCTTGAGTGAAGTAGGTGGTGACGTCTGCACCCTTGAGCATGACGCGGCTGTCGTCGGCGTCGGCGACTGCGTTGACTGGTCGCAAGGAGCCGGACGGGTTTTGCGCGTCGAGGGCGGCGCAACCGGCAAGTGACAGTGCGACGGAAATCGCCAGTACGGTGACTGGATGGGGTCGGTAAGCGCTCATGTTTTGGATTCTCCTATGGGTGAAATCAGGGGATTTAACGACTCGGTCAATATTGACAAGGCAGGTGATTTTGGCCGAACGGCGTGCCGGGGTTTTTCATCAACCAAATCTTCAACAAACGGGGAGGGCCATCCAAGCAGTGCGCTCAGTTGGCCGGCACGGTGTTGCAGGTCAGGCCAATCGCGCCCGCCAAGGTGGGCGATTCCATAGCGGTAACTGCCCAGCCACTTGAAGTCGCGTTCGATGGCGCTGGCACCCTTGGGAAATGGCATCAAGAGCGCGTCCGGGAACTGCTCCAGGGCCCGTGCCGTCTGCAGCCCGCTGGGCATCTTGACGTGTTGGGAGGCGTCAAAACTGCGGTAAACCAGACTGGATGCAACGCCAGCCGTTGGCGCCTGTTTCGGCAAGGAGTTGGGGTGTTGCCCGTTGGCCAGGGCCAGCGCGATGCCATGCAGGTCGATGCCGCACACCCGCAGGTACAGGTCTGAAAACTGCGACGCCATGCGCGGATTGAACTCAATGATGGTGATCTTGTCGGTGACCGGGTCGTGGAAAAATTCCATGTTGAAGAGGCCGTGGTTGAAGCCCACCTCGGTCAGGAATTTTTGCGCATAAGCCATCGCCCGCTGTTGCACAGTCTCGGCCAGGCGGCTCGGGTAGTCCCAGCGCATGAATGACTGGGTGCCCGGGTACATCACCGCGTCCACCACGCCCAGCATCTCCACTTTGCCCTGCCAGACAAAACCGTCGAGATTGAATTGCGGCGCGTTGACGGTTTCCTCCACCATCAGGCGATGCGCGCTGGGGTTGCCGGGCATGCGTTTGCGAAACACCCGCTCAAAAGGCTCTACGAGGTGACGGATGATCCACAACTCAAAAGCGCCAAAACGGGTGTGCCGGTGCAACTCGTCGCGTGATTTCACAACCTGCGCCAGCACTGAAAAGGCCGCTTTCACGGGCTTGACGAAGGCTGGGTAGCGCAAGCCCTCGGGAATTGGCGCGCCATACTCGGCGTCAAGTACCTGGGCAGCAATGCTGGCTTCAGGACAAATGCGATTGAGTACCTGGCGCGCGTACAACTTGTGTTGGCAGGCCAGCACGGCATTGACAGAAGTGCCCGGCCAGCCCATGCGTTCGGCCAGCAAAGCGGCTGTCAACGCGCCAAACTGCTCCTGGCTGGAGACCACCGCACGCCAGCCGGCCAAAGTGGCGCGTTTTGCCAACCGGTCCACCATGCGCTCAATGTCGAAAAATGCCAGTTGGGCATTGCTTGGAAAAGAAAACAGGTCAAAGCCGGCCTGGTCGGGCGGTGCGTGGCCGGTGGCGCTGGAAGCGCGGGCAAATCCGATGGCGTCGAAGTCGTAATTGAAAACGGCCAGGGTTGTGTTTTTTTTCATGAAAGGTTCAAGCGTGCACAGCGGCTATTTTCGCCGCGGCTTGCAGGGTGGATTTGTAACCGGCCGCTATGGCCCGTTCGCGGAATTCGCGCGACAGGTTGACCCAATAGCCAAACTCGGGATGCAACGTCAAATCGGCCGCGCGCGCGTCGGGCTCGGTCAACGAGCGCTTGCGCAAATCGCCTGAGCGAAAGCGGTCAGCGCCGGTCGGCGCCTTGTCTTCATGGGCCGAGGCGTCGATGGCCAGGACCCGCAATGCGCCAAGCTGGCGTGCAAGCCGCACGGGCAGCGGTTGGTACAGGTCCGGATCGACGTACTGCTGGCCCCGGATTCTCACTGGCGTGAACTGCCCTTCAATGGCGCTACTTGCCTGGACGGCCAAGCCGGTGTCGCCTGCATTGAAGCCGACGATTGCAGCGTCTACCCGGCGGGCCGCGACACACACGACGGGCGTGGGCAGTTGCTCCAGCATCTTGCCGTCAACTTCGCGCCGCACCAGGTCTGCGATGGCGGCGCCACTTAGCCGCTCGGAGCCGCCCATGGCGTAGCGCCCAAGGCCAGTCAATTGCAGCTCCAGCGCCATTTGTTCGACTTCCAGAGCCGAACGCCCGGCGCCGTACACCACTGCCACCAGCGCGCCAACCGATGCGCCCACCAGCAAGTCCGGTTTGTGCCCCAGCTCTGCAAGCGCCTTGAGAACACCGACGTGGACAAACCCGCGAGGCCCGCCCGAGCTGAAAACCCAGGCGACACGCGGTTTGCGGGCCAACGGCACGGTTTTGGGAGCCTCAAGGTCGGTGTGGTCGGCATCAGGCGCCAGTGTGCAGCCTGCAAGCAGGCTGGCGCCCAAACCGCACATACCCGCCATCAATTGGCGGCGCGCCGGTTTTGCCGGATGGCTATCGACAGTTGTAGGGCGCAACGGGCTTGTCTCGGTTAGTTGTAATGGCTCGGTTTTCAAGGGCCAACTGTGCGAAAACCGGCAAATATGTCCGAGCGGTGGGGCAAGAAAAAGTTCCTGTAACGCGGATTGTGCAGGCGTGCGTGCGTCGCGACTGCGCCACCCCTGAGCTCCCGGTGGTTGCCAAACCAGGGCTGGGAATACTCACGGTACGGGCCAGGCGCAAAGCCGGGGTAGGCCCGGAAGGTGTCTGCCG
>JANMMR010000230.1:0-3637 GCA_031373455.1 Rhodoferax sp. | reverse complement strand
CAGAACTTTTCCGCTGACCATATCGATGATGACGTCCAGCTCCTTGCCACCTGCAGCGGGCTTGACCTCCACCACGTACCGGTTGGCACCGCGTTTCTTTTCAATGGCCACATCGACCGCTTTGCCAGGCACCTTTTTCTCGGCAATCGCCTTGGCATCGTCTTCAGAAATTATTTTCACTTCCTTGGTTTTTGACGCCGCTGCGGGACTTGCCGGCGCCGAAGTTTGCGCTGTCGCACCAGACAGGGAAACCGCTGCGAGCAGGGCCGCAGCACAATTCATTCTGATCATGTCAGCTCCTCGGGAGTTGTTGCATCACTTCGTCTGTTCCATGGGCGGTTGGATGGGAAACATGCCCGCCCGTTTCTCCAGTTCAAAGGCCTTCTCACGAATGGCCGCCATTTCCTTTTCGTCCAGTTGCTTGACTTTGGTCAGTTCCAGTTTTTCATCCGTAGCGCCCTTTTTTCCCCGAGAGCCGACCTTGATGTTGCCAACACCCTTGGCGTAATACTTCAACTGGAAGGCGCCAGGGTTTTCGTCGTCGAATTCCTCGATCACCAGCACATCGTTGTAGCTTCCAGCGGGCACCTTGACCTTTTGGCCCACCTGGTAGACACGGCCGCGATCTGTCCAATAAAACGGTGGCGGCGCAAACCCTTCTGAATAACTCGGATCGCCGAGTTTGGGATTGGCAGGCATCATGATTCCCGCTTTGGCGCCAGGCGGATTGTTGATGACCCAAATCTGCCCGCCCACAAAAATTTTTCCTTCCATCACCTCGCGATACTGGCCCAAGTGCCAGACATTGCCAGACTTGTCTTGGGCAAAATATGCCAATTCCTGTTCAACCAGTTTTCCTTTGGTCAAGTCGGTATCGTAAATCACCCGACTTCGCACGCCGTCGATGACCTTCACTAAATCTGTCACCGTGAACACGAGCCTGTGTGACTCCTTTTTGCCGTCCTCTTCGACATAACCTTCAAAAGTCCACTGCATGCCAGGTTTGAGTGGCCACCAAGCGTTGTCAATGTTCTCGGACTTGTCAAAGTCCTTGACATTCAGTTCTTCGAATTTTTTTGCGCCTGGCTCGCTGCCCGCTCCAAGCGTCTGCTTTGCCTTGGGAGCCGCCTTGGCTTGCGCGTTGACGTCCAGGACGGAGCCAAGCAGCGACGCCGCTACCACCATTGACAAAAATCCTGAAAAGACAGGACTCGCCATGTGGAAATTTGCGAGGCGTGTGATGGACATGGGTTGCTCCTTTGGTTTGAGGTAGTCAGGGTTGAAAAAAAGGCTCTTCAAACGATCAAATCCGGAAGCGTCATTTTTCAATGCCAATCACTTTGCCGCTGGCCATGTCGATGATCACATCGAGCTCCTTGCCACCGGCCACCGGCACCACTTCCACGACATAGCGGTTGATGCCCTTCTGCTTTTCAACAGCCACATTGATGGCCTTGCCTGGCACGGCCTTCAACGCGATCAGTTTGGCGTCATCCTGTGAAATGGTTTTGCCACCGGCAGGCGCCACCGCAACGCCCGCGTCGGCGGTTTTGGCAGAAACACTCACGCCAGCAGTCGTGAATGAAGTTTCATAGAACGAGGCGTTGCCGCCAACCGCCACCGTTCCAACGGCAATCTTGTATTCCAGGCCCGGCTGGAGAAATCCGTCTGGCACGGCAAATGAGGTGGCGTCTCCTGCCAGCGTCACGCGGATATCGCGGCCGGTTTTCTCTTGTTCAAGGATGATCACGACCGCCTCCAGATTCTTCTGGGCTGCCCAGCTGGCGCGCAATCCTTTGAGCGGCACATTTTTCTCGTCTGGCCGTGGCCGCAGAAACGAAGCCGCCGCCGGCAGCTTGTGGCTCAAGGTGGATTCGCCTTGCAAGGACTTCCCGCCCACCAGAGTACCGGTGAATTTGTAAACGCCTGCCGGAAAATCCTTTTCGATGGTGCCATCGTTCTTCGGTTCAGGTGTTTCCAGAATGAGGTGGCGAATGCCCATTTTCGAATCGCCGGCCTTGAAGTCCACAACCGTGCGACCATCTGGAGCGGTTACCTTCACTGTCGCAAGCCCGGCGCTGCCACCAATCACATCAAATTTGACCTCAACGTCTTTATCTTGAACATTCTGTTCAAAGTAGATCTTGGCCTTTTCGAATTTTTCCTGGGCCAAAGTGCTACCAGACGCTGCCCAAACTGTTGCAAGAGCCGCCAGGACAATCCAGCTTTTCATGTTGTATCTCCGGTTTGAATGGGGCACGATGAACCGATCCATCACGCCGTCAGGCGGGGGTCCGCCAGCCGATGTTCCTGCTCGCCACCTTCCACTGCCTTCACCACGCCGCGCCCAAACCGCAAGTACAGCGCAGGAACGATAAAAAGGTTCAGCAATGTCGAAGTGACCAATCCACCAAGGATCACGACCGCCATCGGAAATTCGATTTCATGACCCGGCAAATTACCATAAATCACCAGCGGAACAATCGCAAGTGCAGTGGCGCCGGTTGTCATGAGAATCGGCGACAGGCGCTCGCGCGCGCCGCGCAGTACCAGTGCAAGGCCAAACGCCTCCCCCTCCTCCCGCTCCAAATGCTGGAAATGGCTGATCATCATGATGCCGTTTCGCGCGGCGATACCCAATACCGTGAGGAAGCCAACCAGCGAACCGAGTGAAATCACGCCGCCGCCGGGGAACGACGCCAGGATGCCGCCCACCAGCGCAAACGGCAGTGTGAGAAAGGTCATGGTGGCCAACCGCCAGTCGCCCAGGCTCAAGTGCAAAAGCAGGAAAATCGCGGCGGCAGCAAGCAGTGAATACAGCGTGATCCGGGTTCTGGCTGCCCTCAATTCAGCGTATTCACCCTGCAACACAGCCCGATAGCCAATTGGAAGATCAATTTTATGGATGCGCTCCTGAACGTCCTCGGCCACAGAAGCCAGATCGCGGCCTTTGACATTGGAATGCACGTCAATGCGCCGTGAGCCACCTTCGCGGCTGATGCTGTTGGGCGTGGGGGCTACCTTCACATCAGCGACTTCGGAGAGGCGCACGGTTTTTCCGGTGGGCGTATTGATCAGCATCTGCTGCAGCGCATGCAGGCTGTGACGCGACTCCTTGTCAGTCCACACGTGCACGTCATAGGTCCGCCCGCCGTTGAAGATGTCCCCCACTTCATTGCCGGCCACGATCGCGGCAGAGGCGCGCCGCACATCGCCCGGTTTGAGTCCATACTTCTGCGCCTCCTCCAGCTTCACTTTGACTTGCACTTGGGGAACCTCCACCATCAGTTCCTTGTGCAAGGCATCTACGCCTGGCACTTCCGCCATCACCTGGCGCACCTCTTCGGCCTTGTCGCGCAGCACCTGCAGGTCAGGGCCATAGATCCGGACCACGATGGCTTCGCCTGCACCGGTCAGAACTTCGCGGATGCGCTCCTTCAGGTAGGTCTGCAAATCCCGGTACAGGCCAGGGTAGCCGTCAACCATCGAGCCCACTGCCGCCACCGCCTGGTCGTAGTCCACCTTCGGGTCCACGCTGATCCAGTTTTCGCCGAAATACACACCGTAGACCTCGTCGGCGAGGAACGCCTGCCCGATGTGGGCGCCGAAGTTGCGCACGCCCGGAATGGCGCGCAAT
>JANMMR010000201.1:0-2708 GCA_031373455.1 Rhodoferax sp. | reverse complement strand
CGGCAGGTCTTTGGGCTCGATCAACTGCGCCGGTGCCATCACGGTGAGCCAGTGGCAGATGTTTTCCAGCTGGCGCACGTTGCCGGGAAAGGCGAACTGGCTCAGGGTGGCCAGCGCTGCATCAGAGATGCGTTTGGGCTCCACGCCCAGTTGCGTGGCGCTTTGGCCCAAAAAGTGGCGCGTGAGCATCGGGATGTCGTCCTGGCGCTCACGCAGCGCGGGAAGGCGCAGCCGGATCACGTTGAGGCGGTGGAACAGGTCTTCGCGAAAGACGCCGTCTTTCACGCGCTGCTCCAGGTCCTGGTGGGTCGCCGCGATCACCCGCACATTGCTTTTGATGGCGGTGTGGCCGCCCACGCGGTAGAAGTTGCCGTCGCTCAAAACACGCAGCAGGCGCGTTTGCAGGTCAAACGGCATGTCGCCAATTTCATCGAGAAACAGCGTGCCACCGTCGGCCTGCTCAAAACGGCCGCGGCGCATGGTTTGCGCGCCGGTGAACGCGCCGCGCTCGTGGCCGAAGAGTTCACTCTCGAGCAAATCCTTCGGGATCGCCGCTGTGTTGATGGCGACAAACGGGCCGTTGGTGCCCTTTGCCGCAGCATCGCCGCGTGGGGAGTGTTTGTGCAAGGCGCGGGCCACGAGTTCCTTGCCGGAGCCGGATTCGCCAGTGATCATCACCGTAACGTGGCTTTGTGACAAGCGGCCAATGGCGCGAAACACATCCTGCATGGCGGCGGCCTGCCCGAGCATCTCGGGAGAGGCGAGCTGGCGCTCTTCGGCCACCGACTCTCGCTGGCTTTCGTCGACCGCGCGGCGGATCAGCTCGACGGCCTTGGGCAGGTCGAAGGGTTTGGCCAGGTATTCAAAAGCGCCGCCCTGAAACGCCGAGACCGCGCTGTCGAGGTCGGAAAACGCCGTCATCACAATCACCGGCAGCCCCGGCAGTTTGGCTTTGACTTTCTCCAGCAGGTCGAGGCCGGAGCCACCCGGCATGCGGATGTCGCTCACCAATACCTGCGGCAGGTCATCGTCGCTGGCGGTGGCCAGGGCCAGCATCACATCTTTGGGGTTGGTGAAACTGCGCGTGGGTAGGTTTTCGCGCAGCAGCGCTTTCTCCAGCACGAAGCGGATCGACTGGTCGTCGTCCACTATCCAGATCGGCTTCATGTGTGTGCGCACCCCTTCTTTGGCGTCCCGGCCACCCTCAGGGCAGCGGGATCAGAATCTGAAAATCCGTCCGGCCAGGCAGGCTGTCACATTCAATCGTGCCGTGATGCTGCTGCACGAAGGTCTGCGCCAGTGTCAGGCCGAGCCCCGAGCCGCCCTCGCGACCCGAGACCAGCGGGTAGAAAATCCGCTCCCTGATCTCTTCCGGCACACCTGGTCCGTTGTCGATGACATGCAATTCCAATGCCAACCGGTAGCGCTGCTTGCCAAAGGTGATTTGGCGGGCCACGCGGGTCCGGAAAGTGATCACCGCCGGGTCACTGGCGTCGCTGGCCGCCATCTTCTGCGCCAGCGCCTGGCAGGCGTTGTGGGCAATGTTGAGCACGGTCTGGATGAGTTGTTCGCGGTCGCCGCGAAACTCGGGGATCGAGGTGTCGTAGTCCCGCACCACGCGCAGGCCCTTGGGAAACTCGGCCAGTATCAGGGAGCGCACACGTTCACACACCTCGTGCACGTTCACATCGCCCACCAGGTGCGGCCGCCTGTGCGGCGCCAGCAGGCGGTCAACCAGGGTTTGCAGGCGGTCCGCCTCACGGATGATGACCTGGGTGTATTCGGTCATCTCGCGCGAACCCAACTCCATCTCCAGCAACTGCGCGGCGCCGCGAATGCCGCCCAACGGGTTTTTGATCTCGTGCGCCAGGTTGCGGATCAGTTCCTTGTTGGCATTGGCCTGGTCCACCAGGCGATCTTCGCGGTCTTGCCGGGCCTGCTGCTCCAGCGGCAACATCTCGACGACGATTTCCTGCGGGATGTCGGTTTGCGTGACGATAACGTGCACCAAAATGGGCTCGTGCGCGGGGCGACGCAACCAGGCGTCGTAGCGCAACGCGGCAAACTCGTTGCCGCCGGCGCCGTGCAGCGCGTTGTCCAGCAGGTGCGGCTCGGTGAAATTGGGTGCAAACGGCGCCCCTTCGATGGCGCGGCGCGAAATGCCCAGTGCGTCTTCCAGCGCTGCGTTGGCAAACAAAACCGTGCCGTCGCCACGCACCACGGCGATCAGGGTTGCCAGCGAGTCGAAAGCATGCCAGGGCTTGGCGGCCAGATTTGGCGCGGGGCGCGCTACAGCGCCTGACGGGGGAGAGTTTGGCGCGCTGGGCAGCGCACGCGGTGCGGTCTTTTTCAAGCCGCTATTTTGCCCGACGGTTTTAACCGGGTTGCGCCCGTTATTTCAGGATCGGCCCGTTGCTGGCAGGGGCGTTCGAGGCGCTGGCACGGCCCAACTCGCGGCGGATGCCGGCAATGTCGTTTTCAACCCGTTGCAGGTTGGTTTTGAGTTCGGCCACACGGTCCAGGTACTTCTGGTAATTGCGGGCTTCGTCACCACGTTTTTCAGGCTCGCCATTGTTGTATTCCTGCGCCAATTCCTGGCGGCGGGCTTCGGCCTTGCGCAGCTCGGATTCCAAAATCACTTTGGCGTCGGAGTCGCGTGCGCGCTGGTCGCCCGAGTCCACCCGCTGGCCCGGCTGCGACGAAGCGGG
>JANMMR010000170.1:0-1793 GCA_031373455.1 Rhodoferax sp. | reverse complement strand
TGGGCGTTGATCTGGTTTTCGACGTCGATGTGGCCGACGATCAGGTGCTGGCGGCACAGTACCAGTCTGATTTGGTGATCGCCAGCGATGGCCTCAACAGCCGCATTCGCAGCCGCTACGCCAAGACGTTTGAGCCCGATGTGGATCTTCGCCAGTGCCGGTTTGTCTGGCTTGGCACACGCAAGAGGTTTGATGCCTTCACGTTTGCCTTCGAGCAGACCGAACACGGCTGGTTCCAGGCGCATGCCTACCAGTTTGACAATGAGATGTCCACCTTCATTGTGGAGACGCCCGAGGAAATCTGGAAGGCGCATGGGCTGGACGCCATGGAGCAGCCCGAAGCAATTGCCTTTTGCGAAAAACTGTTCGCCCGGTACCTGGACGGCAACGCGCTCATCAGCAACGCCACGCACCTGCGCGGCTCGGCCAACTGGATCCGCTTCCCGCGTGTGGTGTGCAAGACCTGGGTGCACGGGCAAACTATCAACGGCAAAACGGTGCCGGTCGTGTTGATGGGTGATGCCGCCCACACCGCGCATTTCTCGATTGGCAGCGGCACCAAGCTGGCACTGGAGGACGCGATTGACCTGGCGAACGAGTTCGCAGCCAGCACCGATCAAATGGTCAATGCCGGGGATATGGCCCCGGTGTTGCGCCGTTATGAAGCGCGGCGCAGCGTGGAGGTGCTCAAGATCCAGAATGCCGCGCGCAACTCCACCGAATGGTTCGAAAACGTGACGCGTTACACCGGCATGCAGAGCGAACAATTCGCCTATTCGCTGCTGACACGCTCACAGCGCATCAGCCACGAAAACCTGCGCCTGCGCGATGCCGCATGGCTGGGCGGGTTCGAGGGTTGGCTGGCTCGCAGCGCCACAGGCGCGGCACAGGAGGGAAAAACCACGCTAGCGTTGCAACCAACCTTGCCGATGCTGCTGCCGCTCACGGTGCGGGGCCTGCGGCTGAAAAACCGCATCATCGTCTCGCCCATGGCCACCTACAGCGCGGTTGACGGCGTGGCGCAGGACTTCCACCTCGTCCACCTGGGCGCGCGTGCATTGGGCGGCGCCGCGATGGTGTTTGTCGAGATGACGAGCCCCACACCGCAAGGGCGCATCACGCCGGCGTGCACAGGTTTGTGGAACGACCGGCAGGAGGCCGCCTTTGCCTGCATCGTGAAGTTCGTACACACGCAAAGCAGCGCCAAAATCGGCATGCAGTTGGGCCACAGCGGCCCCAAAGGCTCCACCCAATTGGGCTGGGAAAAAACCGACGAGCCACTGCCAGACGCCGCCGCCAACTGGCCCGTGATGGCGGCCAGCGCTGTGGCCTATGGGCCGCAAAACCAGCTGCCCCACGCCATGAACCACGACGACATGGTGGCCATGACGCGGCAGTTTGTGGCATCGACAAAACG
Organism: Rhodoferax sp.; assembly: GCA_031373455.1. GTDB lineage: Bacteria > Pseudomonadota > Gammaproteobacteria > Burkholderiales > Burkholderiaceae_C > JANYCG01. Next base: position 376 of record JANMMR010000170.1, on the reverse strand, counting down.
GGCGCGGGATGCCGGATTCGACTGGCTGGAATTGCATTGCGCCCACGGTTACCTGTTGGCGAGTTTCATCTCGCCCTTGACCAACCGCCGCTCTGACGCCTATGGTGGTGACTTGGCGGGGCGTTGCCGGTTTCCCCTGGAGGTGTTTTCCGCGATGCGCGCCGCCTGGCCTGCTGAGCGGCCGATGAGCGTGCGACTCTCCGCACACGACTGGACGCCCGGCGGCCATACGGCGGACGATGCGGTGGAAGTGGCGCGCCTGTTCAAAGCTGCGGGTTGTGATGTGATCGACGTCTCGTCCGGGCAGACTACCCGGGACGCCCGGCCCGTGTATGGCCGCATGTACCAGACACCGTTTTCCGACCGCATCCGCAAC
>JANMMR010000160.1:0-7122 GCA_031373455.1 Rhodoferax sp. | reverse complement strand
AGCAGCGGCAATGTGTCTGCCGCCGATGTGGCGCAAAAAGTGTTTGACGCCGTGGCCGCCAACCAGTTTTATATTTACAGCCACCCCAAGGCGCTGAAATCGGTGCAGATCCGCATGGAAGACATCGTGCAAGCGCGCAACCCGACCAGCCCGTTTGCTGAAAAGCCCGAAATTGGCGAAGCGCTGAAACGCGATTTGCGGGGTTAGGTTTTTGCGCCGGGCCGCCCCAAGCAAAAATGCGGCCCCCTCGGGGGGCAGGGAGCTACACGAAGTGCGCGACCGTGGGGGCAATATTCAATGCAGACTCGCCATGCTGGAGACCTCAAACAGGTCAACCTGCGCAATGCGGTCTTCCGGCTGGCCCAGCAATGACACCACCGAGACCAGGTCCTGATCGACGATGAACGAGGCCGATGAGGGTGCGGCCAGCAGCGCATCAGGATGCTGCGGCCGGGCCACCACATAACCCTGAACGTAGTCAACGCCAATTTCAATCAACGTCTGCACGGTCGCGGCATCTTCGGCCCATTCGGCAATGGTTTTCATGCCCAGATTGCGCGCCAGGCTCACGATCGCCTCTACGATCGCCACGTTGGCCGGGTGGCGGTTCATGTTGACGATGAAGCTGCCGTCAATTTTCAGCAGATCGGCGGTCAGTTCCTTGAGGTAGGAGAACGAGGTGTACCCGGCGCCAAAGTCGTCCAGAGCCACCTTGGCGCCAAAACTGCGTACGCGGTCGACAAAACGCCGCGTGTTGTTGAGGTCATGCAGGGCCACACTTTCGGTGATCTCCAGGCACAGGTGGCGCACCACGTTGACGTTTTGCTCCAGCATGGCATACACGTCCTGCAGGAAGCGCTCGTCGTTGAGCGAAGCGCCGCTGAGGTTCATGCAGACAAACCGGGTGTGTTTGAGGCGCTCCTGGTTCTGGTTCAGCCAGGCCAGTGTGGTGGCCAGCACCCAGCGGTCGATGACACTCATGCGGCCGCTTTTTTCTCCGGCAGCGATCAGGCGGTCGGTCGGAATCGGTTTGCCGTCGCTGTCGAGCATGCGCAGCAGCACTTCAAAATTCAGCGAAGCGTGCGGGTTGGAGAGCGACATGATCGGCTGCATCATGACAAACAGGCCGTCGGTGGCAGAGGCGGTGGAGAGCTGCTCGACCAGCTTCAGCTCGGCATCGTGTTGGTCAAAGGCACTGGCGTGGCGCTCGTAGACCACCAAGCCGTCGCCGCTGGCGGCTTTGGCGTCGTGGCAGGCCCTATCGGCGGTGGAGACGGCGTCTTTGACCTGCATTTCAGCGCCCACTTCGATCAGGCCGATGGAGCCACGCACGTGGAACGCCCGGTCGCCGACGCGGTAGGGCGATTGCCCCAGGCTCTCGATGATGCCGCGGCAGATGAGCGTGGCCACCGGGATTTTGGTGTCCGACATCACCAGCACAAACTCATCGCCACCCACACGGCCAAACTGGATCGCGCCTGAAATCATGTGCGAAACACGCTGGCACACCTGTTGCAGCACGTCGTCGCCGGCGGCGTGGCCATAAAGGTCGTTGATGAGGCGAAAGCGGTCCAGGTCCAGGTAGGCGAGCGTCAGCGGTTTGCCCAGCGAAAGCTCCGTCATGGCGTGGTCCAGCGCTTTTTCGATGCCGCGCCGGTTGAGCACCTTGGTCAGCGGATCGTTGTTCACGAGGAACAGCAACTCCTCCGTGGCCTTGGCCTTTTCGGTGATGTTTTGCAGCGACCCTTCGACGCGGTCACCCGCCAAGGCCGCTTTGACCAGGTAGCGGCTGACTTCCCCGCCTTCAAACAGCTGCGAGCGGCCGCGCAACTCCAGCTCGCCTTCTTTTTGCGTCAACACCATGTTGTGCAGCTGCGACCAGGCGCCGCCAATGAAATAACGCTGCCAGGTGTGGCCGCCATTTTCAAGGACTTTGGGGCCCAGCATGCGCAAAAGCGCCGGGTTGGCGCTCAAAAACCGGCCACGCAAATCCAGCGTGAAGAGGCCAATCGGCATGGCTTCGTAGGTGTGTTGCAGCTCCGCCTGCACCGCCAGCCGCTGTTTGTGTTCCAGGCGCATTTGCGCAGAGATCGCCAAAGTGGCCAGCAGGCTGCTGGTCAAGGAGGCGGTTACGAAGTTCACCGAACCGATCAGGCCCGTAAGACCGAGCGCCGCCGCAGCCACTTCAACCAGGCTGGCAGCCAGCGTGATGCCGATGGACGCGCTGTACCAGATCGCCACCTGGGAACGGGTTTTGATCAGGATGATCGTCAGGGCCAGCACCACCAGGCCAATGGTCGCGCCGGTCGAGACCCAGAGGATCGGCAAAAACGACTTGTAGGGCAGCACGATGGACAACACCAGCAGCGGCAAACACGACCACTGGGTGATGCGCAACAACAACATCGCACGCAACTTGGCCAGGTCCTGGGAAAAAAGCGCGCTGAAAAGCCCGACCGACAACACGTAAAAAACGCCCATCGTCACCGAGCGCATGCGAAACAGCCACTCCGGCGGCACCGTGCTGCCCAGCCACTGCGAGTCCCACCCGCCCGTGAGCGCGCCCATGCGCATGTTCACAACCAGCCAGGCGGCGAAAATCAGGTAAATGATGTTGCGGTTGATCACGGCGGTGAGCAACACGAACACCGCGAGGATCATCAGCCCGCCGTCCAGCAGCCCCGAGCGGCGCTGGAATTCGAAGGCCGAAACCTGCAGGTCTTCGGCGCGCCACAACGAGGCGGAAATGCGCGCCGGGCCTACGGACTCGATCGAGCACACCACCGGGCTCTTGGCACTGTCCGCACCCAAATCCAGCGCGAACCCGGCCTTGACGCTGCGAATGGCACCGCTTGCGGCCGAGAGGTTGGCGTTGCCGAGTGGCTTGATCTCTGCGCCGCCCCAACAGGCGAGTTTGGAGGCGTGGCGCGACGGAAACTCCACCGTGGTCGCTTGAGAGGCAGCGTTCTGGTCCAGATTGAAGGCGATCCAGATCGGCGCTTCCGAGAGATCGGTCTCGATGACTTTGGTCGCTGCCGAGTTTTGCAGCAGCGCCAGTGCCTCTTGCGGCGACTTGATGGCGCTGTCTGGCTTGGTTGCCCGCAGTTCCAGGGCTTGCGGCTCGTTGACCGCGTAATGCGTTTTCCAGACAAACAGCGAAACCAATGACGCAAGGCCTATGACCACGGGCAGGGCGTAGGCCGAGAACAAATGCAGCAACAAGGCAAGCGCCTTGTTGACTGTATCTTTGTTACCTAATACATCGTCTGAATTCGGTGTCAATTTCGCAGCGGGTCCACACTGGTTTCCAATAGCTTCTGATTATTTACAGTCCGCGCGAACTGCAAGGTGTGGACGTTACACGGCCTTTCAAAGGGCGACAAGGGCACTTAACATAGGTCGTCTTTTAAAAACAACATATAAATCATGCAGTTGCTGCAAAAAATTGAAGTAAAACCTCAGCGTAATTTTGTCACGTGTCGCAACAAAATAACGGTTTGCGTCACATCGTGTAGCGCGAATCCCGCGTCTCGGGCTGCGGCGTGACCAGATTGAACGGCGGCAACAGCGTGCGGCGGCGTTCGGTGACCTGAATGTCCGGGTGAAAGGTGCGGAACATGAAATCAAACATCGGGTGGTTGACGGCTTTGGAGCGCGCCTCCACGGTGGAGGTTTCGCTGCACATCACGCGGTGTGGCATGTTGCCCACGTGGGAAAGCGGAATAAACCCGGCGCCGGGGAACACGTCGACAAACAACATGCGCTCGTACTGGCGGTCAATCGGCGAGCGGCCGGTGATCACCATCCACTCCACGCCAACTTGTTTGCAATAGTTGAGGAATGATTTGAAGAGCACGGTGGTGACCAGGCGGCCGCCCTTGCCGTCGGTCACACCCAGGCGGGTCGCTTCAGCCAGGCGGCGCCCGCGCATCCATTCGGGCAGTTCGATGGACTGCTCCAGCGTCAGCGGCTTGAACTGGTTGGTCTGGATGCGCATGGTGCCCAGCGGCGAGCGCGCCGCGATCACCATGAAATCGATGCCGGCTTCGATGCAATAGCGGAAAAAAGCCTTGAACAGCACGGTTTTGACAAAGGTGCCGGTGTGCCCCTGCTCGACCCCGAGTCGAGTTGCCTCAGCCAGCGGTCGGCCGAGCAGCCAGTCCGGCAGGTCAATCGATTGCTCGATCGACAGCGCCTTGAAGCGGTTGGTCTGGATCCGCATGGTGCCAAGCGGCGCGCCGTCGAGTTTGGATTCAGCCAGCAGCACCGTGACACCCATGGCCGTGTCGTCGCGTTCGGCGGTTTTAAGCGTTTCGGCAAATTTGGGCACGTGCCGCGCGTACGCCGAGTGGCGGATTTGCACGGCTTTGTCCAGGTCGTCGTTGTCATGCACCAGCCGCACAGTGAAGGGCAGCAGCTCTTCTGGCCAGGGCTGCGGCCTGACGCGCACGGCCTCTGCGTCGAAGTCCGCATCCTGCGGGTTGTGACGGTCAAAACGGCTTCCGGTCAGAGCGGTTTGTTTCATCATGAGGGTGCTCCAGCTTCCATTGGGTTTCGTTGCAAGGTAGTAGCCATTTCGGTCAAGGCCATGCAACAAAATGTAGAAGCCGCCGCACCGGCGCAGAGTCGGCATGCGGCTATGGGAACTGTAGGAAGTTGCCTTACAGCCGAGGCATCGCCAAAGAAGGTGGTTGCGGGAGACAGCGCCGCATGGAGGGCGCTTTCAAGTCAACTTCAGGTTGAAGATTCAGGTAACTGTTAACATGATTGTTAACATGGGTGTTAACATTTTCATTCCGCCAGGCGGTTCTTGGCAGATTTCAAGACTTTTGACTCGTCAAGTCACGGAAAATATGCGTTTGTAGCTATTATATTAATAGCATTCACCCAGTCGCCCAAACAGCGAAAACCGATGGCCAACTCAGGAATTGCAGGCCATGGACAGCGCTTGCAGCGTCTTGCCGCTTGCGGGTTCATAGACCACGAGGTTGATGCGCCTGGGGTGGCCGGGTGTGGCGGCAATGCTGCGCCAGTTGAGTTTTTGTGCCGCCGGGTTTTGCGAAGCGGCGCTGAAATCGCCAGCCGGGGTGTATTGCCGCACCACAAAGTCGTGTTGCAGGAACTCGCCCGCGTTTTCGCCGGATTTGACCTTCGAGCTGTGGCCGTCTTCCGTCAATGTCCAATACGCCGCCCAGGCGCCGCTGTGGCCGGCCAAGGGCGTCACCAGCGCCTCAAACTGGTCACGCCCCACCTGGCGCAGGCTGATGCCCACGCGCGCCGGCTCAGACACGGCGCCCATGCGCGTGGGCTCGCTGCGCTGCCAGTCGCGCCAGTCCCGCCCGTCCAGCACGGCCTGAGGCGTGTAGATCGACGATTGCCGGTTTTGCGCCGCAACCTGCCGCTGGCGCGTGGTGTGCGCCGGCGTGGCAAAGCGGTCCACCCAGCCGATGTAGTCCCAATAACCGACGTGAAAGGCCTGAACCACCGGGTTGGCATCGCCCGTTTTGCCGTCCACCTTGCCGCCAGCGCTGCTTTTAAAGCGGCTGAGCCATTTGTCAGCCGGCGGGCAGGAGCTGCAGCCTTCCGAGGTGTAGAGCTCGATCACCGGGGTTTTGAATTGACCCGATTGCGCGGCGCACGCCGCTGGGCCGGTCTGGCCAAAACCGGCACTGGCCCATGACAACATGGACAAACCTGCGATGAGCCGCAGGGCCAAAGGGTGCGGTGAATGTGACAAGGCAATCCTCCAGAAGTTGTGCCCTTTGGTCGCGGCAGGCGCAGCCGTCTTACAGGCGGCCTGACAGGCTGCGAGCGAAAACGCTGCGTTACCATTGACTCGAATGACGCCACAAGAGTTCATTGCCAGATGGGGCCCGGGCGGCCCGGCCTACGAGCTCAACGAGCGCCAGGGCGCGCAAGCGCACTTCATGGACCTGTGCGCGCTGCTGCAAGTGCCCACGCCGGGTAGTTTGGCCGACACCAGCGACTACCTGTTTGAGCAAAACACGCTCGTGCTGGGCGAGGCGCGCGGCTACGCCGACGTGTTTTACCGCGACCACTTCGCCTGGGAAAACAAGGCCCCCGGCAAAAACCTCGACGCCGCGCTGAAGCACCTGTTGGGTTACAGCCACGCGCTTTCCAACCCGCCGCTGCTGGTGGTATGCGACCGCCTCAGCATCCGCATCCAGACGCAGTTCAACGGCCACCCGAGCGAGCGGCACACGGTGCTGCTGCACGAGCTGGACCAGCCGGCCAAGCAGGCGCTGTTGCGCCGCCTGTGGACCGACGTGGAAAGCTTCCGCCCCAAAGTCACCAGCCGCGACATCACCGAGGCCGCCGCCAGGAGTTTCGCCCTGCTTGCCGAAGGCTTGAGAAAGCGTGGCCACCACCCCGACGCGGTGGCGCATTTCCTCACGCAGTGCCTGTTTTGCTTTTTCGCGGAAGACGTGGGCCTGTTGCCTGGGCGCATGTTCGCGCGCCTGGTCAGCAACAAGACGCCCACCAGCCAGCAGCTCACCAGCGGCCTGCAAAACCTGTTCACCACGATGCGCGACGGCGGCATGTACGGCGTGGACCACATTCCGTGGTTCAACGGTGGTTTGTTCAGGAAAATCGAGGTGCCCAAGCTCGAAATCCTGGACATCACCGAGCTGCGCAATGCCGCCAATCTGAACTGGAGCGCGATTGATGTGGCCATTTTTGGCACGCTGTTCGAGCGCGGGCTGGACCCGGCCAAACGCAGTCAGTTGGGCGCCCATTACACCGACACGGCCACCATCGAGCGCATCATCGAGCCGGTTTTGCGTCGCCCATTGCTACAGAAGTGGGAGCTGGTTGCGCATGAACTGCGAGAGCTCATGGCCAAAAGCACGAAGAAAGGTGATGCCCGCTACCGTGAGGGGCGGGCCCTGTTCGTGCAGTGGCTTGAAGAGCTCAAGGCCTACCGCGTGTTGGACCCAGCCTGTGGCAGCGGCAATTTTTTGTTCCTGGGCCTGAAGGCGCTGAAAGACGTAGAGCACCAGAGCCACCTCGACGCCGCCGCCTGCGGGCTGGACCGCGAGGCTGACCTGGTGACCGGCCCGCACAACCTCTTGGGCCTGGAGCTGAACGAATACGCCGCCG
>JANMMR010000126.1:0-5481 GCA_031373455.1 Rhodoferax sp. | reverse complement strand
GAAAATCTGGAACAGCCACCCCAAGGTGTACCTCGACGTGGCCAAGTCCGGCGAAGCCAAGTGCCCGTATTGCGGCACGGCGTACAAACTCAAAGACGGCGAACATTTCGACGCGCACCACTGAAATTAATTGGGGTCAGATTCCAATTAACTATTCATTTGCTGCATAAATAATTGGAATCTGACCCCAATTAATGACGCGCAGTCTCGTCATCGCTCCCCAATGGATTGGCGACGCCGTCATGACGGAGCCCCTGATGCGCCGCCTGCGCGCGCAGGGTGCACAACTCACCGTGGGCGCCTTGCCCTGGGTGGCACCGGTTTACCGGGCCATGCCACAGGTGGCCCGGGTGATCGAATTCCCGTTTCAGCACGGCGGCTTGCAATTCAAGGCGCGGCGCGCGCTGGCCCGTGAACTGGACGGTCAATTTGACACGGCCTATGTGTTGCCCAACTCGATCAAAAGCGCCTTGTTGCCGCTTCTGGCCGGCATTCCCAAACGCGTGGGCTACCTGGGCGAGGCGCGTGTGGGCTTGCTCACACACAGGCTGAAAAACCCGCCTAAAGAACAGCGCCCGCCGATGGTGGCGTTTTATTCGCGGCTCAGCGGTGACGACGAAGCCCAGATCGCCCACGACCAGCCGCGGCTGCACCTCTCTGCGGAACACATCGACGACGCCCTGCACGGGCTGGCGTTGACGCGCGGCGGGTATTACGCCTTCGCCCCTGGCGCCGAATACGGCCCCGCCAAACGCTGGCCGGCTGCGCATTATTCAACCCTGGCTTTGACGCTCGACCGGCCCGTGGTGCTCCTCGGCTCGGCCAAAGAGGCGCCGCTGTGTGACGAAATTGCCGCACCGGTCAATGCCGTGTTGCCGGGGCAATGCCTGAACCTCGCCGGGAAAACGTCGCTCGCGGTTGCCTTTGCCACCATCGCAGCGGCCAAAGCGGTGATCAGCAACGACTCCGGCCTGATGCACGTGGCGGCGGCATTTGGTGTGCCGCAAGTGGCTGTTTTTGGCTCCAGCTCGCCAGCTCACACCCCGCCCTTGAACGGCCGGGCGGCCGTGTTCTGGCTCAAGAACGATGCAAGTTACCAGCCACCGCTGGACTGCGCCCCGTGTTTTGAGCGCGAATGCCCGCTGCCCAAAGACCAGGGTCATTTGCGCTGCCTGATTGACGTCAAACCCGAGGCTGTGCGAGAAATGTTAACACCCATGTTAACTATTTTGCAAAATAATCAAAAAAGCCCTAAAATACACGTCTAATCGGGCATCAAGTCACGTATTAATTGAATAGTTTGCTATATAAATAATAGCAACTGGTTGATGGGCGATTTGCAACCGCCGGTGAGTCTGTGCAAATGCTGTTTCGGGTTGCAGGGTCGCCCACCACAGTGCGACGGCCGCAACGGCAAAAAAAAGCCGCCCGACCTTGCGGCGGGCAGCTTGTCAAAGTCCTCGAAAGGACGTCGTTGGAAACTCCTGGTGGCAGCCCCGTGCTCTGCGGTGCGCCTGCCGAATCACTGTGACAGCAGTGATGAATATTTAAGCTGAAAAGTTTAGGGGCGTCATCCCCCATTTGAGGTACAAACCTGCACACAGTCGCAAAATTTCACACATTGAAGCGTGAATATTGTTACGAAAAGTTAAATCAAACCGTGTGTGGCGATGTGCCTTGGTGCATTGGCAAGCGCAAGGTGAAACTGGCGCCGCCGCCGGGCCGGTTCTCGCAGCTGACCGAGCCGCCGTGGCGCTGCGCGATGGATTTGACCAGTGCCAGGCCCAGCCCGACACCGCCATCCCGCTCGGAGGCGCCCGGCAAGCGGAAGAAGGCCTCGAAGATGCGCTCCTGGTAGGCTTCAGGCACACCCGGGCCGCAGTCGCTCACGCAGATGATGGCCACATCTGCCGCCTGCTCCAGCGTGACCGAGGTGGTGCCCGCGCCGTGGCGCCGCGCGTTTTCGAGCAGGTTGCGCAAAGCCCGGCGCAGCAGCCGGGAGACGCCTTGCACCACCAGGTCGGTGGGTGCGCGCTCGTTCACCGCCTTCACCGGGTTGACCGCGTTGCCCGTGCTCCCCGCGCCGCCGAAGCTGCCGGCCCCACCAGCGGCAGTGAGCGGCAATTTCACGTCCAGGTCAGCGTCCACCCGGGCGCATTCCTCGGCCGCCAGCCCGACCAGATCCACCACCTCCACGGTGCCCAAGTCGGCCTCTTTCGCATCGAGCCGGCTGGCCAGCAGAATCTCTTCGATCAACTGGTCCAGCTCGGTGATGTTGCGGTTGATTTCGGTCAGCAAGGTGGTGCGCGAGGGCGCAGGCGTATTGGACACATCCATGAGTTCGAGCCCCATGCGGATGCGCGCCAGCGGCGAACGCAGCTCGTGGGAGGCGTTGGCCAGCAGCGATTTTTGGGACGCGAGCAAAGTTTGCTGCGAAGCCACCAGCGATTTTTGCGCTTCCAGCAGCGTCTCAATGCGTTCGGCCGAATGGTTGAAGCGTTTGGACAAAAGGGCGACTTCGTCTTTGCCGTCTTCAGAAAGCCGGGTCGACAGGTCACCCTGGCCCCAACGCTCCACGCCCTGCTGCACCGATTCCAGGCGTTTGGTGAGCCGCCGCACGATCGGGTAAGCGCCCACCGCCACGGCCACCGCGAGGATCGCCAGCATCCAGGCGAAATCGAAGGGCAGCCGGGGTGTGGGCTGCGGCCGCATGCCCGGGCCCGCGCCATCCGGCCCGCCCACGCGCGGCGGCCGGGAAAACTGCACCAACAACACCGAGCCGTCGTTCATGGCCACCTGGAATTCGGCACCCTGGCCGGGCACGATGTTGGGCCGCGCCCGCGCCTGACCCAGCACGTCGCCCGCCGGGTTGCGGATGGTGATCTCACGCCCGGGCCGCTGGGCGCGCTCACGCTCAGCCTCCTGGCGCCCCAGCCAGCCGGCCACCAGCGTCAACACCATCACGGCCAGCACCACGGCGAGCCAGATGCGCAGATAGAGCCGTTGGTGGAATGCCGGGGTGTTCATCGAACCAAAAATTCCAACATCTCTAATCCTGCTGGCGCGCGAACACGTAGCCTACGCCGCGGACGGTGACGATGCGTTTCGGATTCTTGGCGTCGACCTCAATTGCCGCGCGGATGCGGCCCATGTGCACGTCGATGGAGCGGTCAAAGGCGTCGAGCTCGCGCCCGCGCACCGCCTCCATGATCTGGTCGCGCGTGAGCACGCGCCCGGCGCGCTCGGCCAACGCTGCAAGCAGGTCAAACTGGTAAGACGTCAGCTCGCTCAACTGGCCGGCGACCATCACGGTGCGGGCGTCGCGGTCGATCTCGAGCGAGCCAAAACGCAGCTGTTTGACGGCCGGAGCAGGGCCTTCGCTGCGTCGGCGCAACACCGCGCGGATGCGCGCCAGCAACTCGCGCGGCTCAAACGGTTTGGGCAGGTAGTCGTCGGCGCCCATCTCGAGACCGACGATGCGGTCCATCGGGTCGCCCTTGGCGGTGAGCATCAAGAGCGGCACCTGCGCCACCGTGCCGGCCAGCGCGCGGATGCGCCGGCAAATCTCCAAACCGTCCATGTCGGGCAACATCAGGTCCAGCAGCACCAGGTCAACGGCACCTTTGGGGTTGTTTTCCAGAAGGCCCAGGCCTTCCTGGCCAGTCGGCGCAACGGTTACCGCGTAACCCGACTGGGCGAGGTAGTCCGCCACCATCTGTGCGAGGCGGGCGTCGTCTTCAATCATCAGGAGGTGTTGGCTCATGGCTTGGGCAGTCTAGGGCGGCTGGGGTGCGAAATCATGCGGGTGGCTTGAAGGGGCGGTAAAGTTAAGTAAACACTGCCGCAAGGGATCATGGCTTGGCGCCAGATGCCGCTTGCCTCGAGGCAAGCCACACCAGCAGCAGCACCGGCACACCCAGGAGCGCCGTGGCGTTGAAGAAATTGGCGTAACCATACGCATCGACATACTTGCCCGAATAACCGGCCAGAAATTTCGGCAGCAACAGCATCATCGAGCTGAAGAGGGCGTATTGGGTGGCCGAATAGTTCACATTGGTCAGGCTCGAGAGGTAGGCAATGAACGCCGCCGACGCGATGCCGCTGCTGAGGTTGTCAGCCGAGATGACGAAGATCAGCGCCTGCACGTCGTGCCCGCGCGTGCTCAAGGCGGCGAACAGCAGGTTGCTCGCGGCGCTCAACACGGCACCGAGCATCAGGACGCGCATCACGCCAAAACGCATTGACAACACGCCGCCGATGAAGGCGCCCACCAGCGTCATGATCACGCCAAACACTTTGGTAACGGCGGCGACTTCGTCTTTGGTGTAGCCCATGTCCACATAAAACGGATTGGCCATGATGCCCATCACCACGTCGCTGATGCGGTAAATGGCAATGAGTGCCAGGATCAGCGCGGCATGCCACTGGTAGCGGCGGATGAAGTCGGCGAAGGGCTCTATCAGCGCACCCCGAAGCCAGTCGGCAAGGTTTTTCGCTGGCGGCAAGGCGACGCGCGCGGGCTCGGGTGAGAGCAGCACCGTTACCATGCCCAGCAGCATTGACGCGGCCATCACCAAGTAGGCCGTCTGCCAGGCGCTGTGTTGGTAAAGGGCGGCGTTGGCCACTTCGGCTCGCGCGGCGATCCACAACACGCCCGCGCCGGCCCAGATCATCGCCAGGCGGTAACCCGTTTGGTACGCAGCCGCCAGTGCGGCCTGGCGCTCGGTATTGGCCGATTCGATGCGAAAGGCGTCCAGCGCGATGTCTTGCGTGGCCGAGCCAAACGCCACCGCCAGCGCGCCCCAAACGACCGGCTGCAGCGCCACTTTCGGGTCGTTGAACGACATCGCGACCAGCCCCGCCATCACCGCCAGCTGCGCCAGCAGCAGCCAGCTGCGCCGGCGCCCCAGCCAGCGTGTGAGGAGCGGAATCGGCAGGCGGTCGACCAGCGGCGCCCAGACCCATTTGAAGGCATAGGCCAAACCAACCCAGCTTAAAAATCCGATGGTGGTGCGGTCGATGCCCGCCTCGCGCAGCCAAAAGCTCAAGGTGCCCAGAACCAGCAGCAGCGGCAATCCCGCAGAAAACCCCAGCAGCAACATGCGCAGCGTGGCCGGCTCCAGATAAACCTTGAATGTTTCAGACCAGGATGGCTTGGGTGGCTGCATGCGGGAATAATACGCGGAGCATCGCGGGATACGCGGGTGCGTTTATGGCGCCAGCCGCTGCGCGATGGCGGTATCAAAAAGGGGAAACACAACATGGCCAACTCAACGTCACACGGTTTCACAAACCGTTTCATTCAACGCCTGGCCGTCGTGCTGGCGGCACTGACGCTCGTTTCCTGCGCCCAGCCGGGCGACCCAGCGCGCGAGGGCGTGCAGGTGGGTGGCAATTCCGCTTTCGCCGACTTGGTCTCGGCCGAAGAAGTGGAAGTTTCCGCTACGCAGCAGTATGTGCAGATGATGGGCCAGGCCAACA
>JANMMR010000093.1:0-1730 GCA_031373455.1 Rhodoferax sp. | reverse complement strand
CGCCTGCGAGCTTTACGTGGCAGGGCAAGATGTGACCGAGCTGGCGTCGATGGCCAAACTCAAGGCCGGGCGGCTCAACCGCATCGTGCCCGACACCTGCCTGCAGTTCTGGGGAGGCATGGGCTTCACGCTGGAAAACCGAGTCGCCCGCAAATACCGCGACGGCCGCCTGTCCTCCATTGGCGGCGGTGCCGATGAGGTGATGATGGGCATTCTGGCCAAGACCATGGGCATCGCCAAACGGCCGCCCAAATCGGCATGACAAGCGCATGAAATCTGCCGTGGCGCTGCCAGATTCCGCGCCCGTGTTTGACAGCGCCGATGAGCAGGCGCTGGTCGAACTGGTGAAGCGGTTTGCGCTCGACGAAATCGCCCCGTTCGTGACCGCTTGGGACGCCGCGGGGGAGTTTCCGCGACCGCTCTACAAACGCGCGTCCGATCTGGGCTTGCTCGGGCTGGGGTACCCGGAAGAGTTTGGCGGCACACCGGCCACACACCGGATGAAGAGCCTGGTCAACCAGACCTTCGCGCGCTACACCGGCAGTGGCGGTGTACATGCCAGTTTGTATTCCCACTCGATTGGTTTGCCGCCCATTCTCAAACATGGCTCAAAGGAATTGCAGCGCGAAATCGTGCCGCCGGTGTTGCGCGGTGAAAAAATCGCCGCATTGGGCATCACCGAGCCGGGCGGCGGCAGCGATGTGGCGGCGATCAAAACCACGGCTGTGCGAGATGCAGGTGACTACCTCGTCAACGGCGAAAAAACCTTCATCACCTCGGGCGTGCGCTGCGACTTCCTGACTACGGCTGTGCGCACTGGCGAGGCGGGCTCTAAGGGCGCGGGCGGCATATCGCTGCTGGTGATTCCCATGCATTTGCCCGGTGTAAGCCGCACGCGGCTCGACAAAATGGGCTGGCATGCATCAGACACTGCGCATATCCGCTTTGACAATGTTCGCATTCCTGCACACCTGCTGGTTGGCCAAGAGGGCGCGGGCTTCAAGATGATCATGGGCAATTTCAACGGTGAGCGACTCGGCATGTCGGTGCTCGCCTTGGGGTTTGCGCAGGCGTGTTTTGACGAAGCGATCGACTGGGCGCGGCAGCGCAAGACTTTTGGCCAGGCCCTGGTGGAGAGCCAGGTGATCCGCCACAAGCTGGTGGACATGCAAATGCGCATCGCGTCCACACAGGCCTGGTGTGATGCCCTTACGGCGCGTGCCGATGCCGGTGAGGAAAACGCCGACAAGCCCACCACCGCCCGCTGGGTGGCGGAAGTTTGCATGCTGAAAAACCACGCCACCCAGACCATGCAGTTTTGCGCCGACCAGGCGGTACAGATTCTGGGCGGCATGGGCTTCATGCGCGGCACCAAGTCCGAGCGCATTTACCGGGAAGTCAAGGTGATGATGATCGGCGGTGGCGCTGAGGAAATCATGAAAGAGCTGGCGTCGCGCCAATTGGGCTTCTGAACCATGAACCCATCCATGAACCCTTCCCACGTTGGCGCCAATGGCAAATTCACCCGGGAATTCATTACCGTGCTGACCCGCCACTACGAGGAAGACACCTCGTTCAACAAACACATGGGCTTGAAGCTCCACGCTTTTGAACCCGAGAAGGTGACCGGGCGAGTGCCCATGCGGCAGGAGTTGGTGGGTCACCGTGCCTCGCACCGCCTTCATGGCGGCGCGATCAGTGCCATGATGGATGTCACCGGCGGATTCGCC
>JANMMR010000044.1:0-1931 GCA_031373455.1 Rhodoferax sp. | reverse complement strand
CAGAATCTGCGTGCTGCCCAGGGCGCAAAAGATATGCAGCCAATCGGCATTGGGGTACACCTGCATGCGTTGCCGCTGGCCGTTGAAGCTGACGTCCAGGGCCTGACCGGATGCGTCGAAAACCAGGGCGCCTTCGGTGGCAGGGGCGCTTTGGGACACACCGGCGCTGGATACCGCCAGGTGCAAGGCGCCATCGTGCAAGTAGGTCAACTGCGCTGTCGCAGGGGCGCTTTGAAACTCAAAATCAAAACGCCGCGTGGTCACGCCGTGTGCCCGCCAGCCGTCACGCCGCGCCCAAGGGTCCACCCAACCGTTGGCCGAAGGGCTGGCCAGGTTGCCGGCCGCTTGCTCCCACACTAGCGTGTGAGCCACGGCGGTTGCAACCGCCAAGGGCAAACCGATTTTCTCCTGGTTGAACAGCGCCGCAGACTCACGGGGAATCAGCGCGGTATCCAGGTCCGCACTCGCAAACGAGTGGCTTTGCACCACATGGCGCAAGAATTGCACATTGGTGTGCAGGCCCACGATGTGCGTTTGCGCCAGGGCATCGTCCAGACGGGCCAGGGCTTCTTGCCGCGTGGCGCCGTGCACGATGAGTTTGGCGATCATGGAGTCGTAATACGGCGAGATGGCGTCGCCCCGGCGAACGCCCGAGTCCACCCGCGTCGCACCGCGCTCGAACGCCGCGCAGTCCGGCAAAGCGTAGACGCCGAGCGTGCCCGTCGCCGGCAAAAAGTTTTTGTCGGGGTTTTCGGCACAGATGCGCGCCTCGATGGAATGGCCGTTGATGGTGAGCTGGTCTTGCGACAGCGGGAGTTTTTCGCCAGCGGCCACGCGCAGTTGCCACTCCACCAGATCAAGACCCGTGATCGCTTCCGTCACCGGGTGTTCCACCTGCAAACGGGTGTTCATTTCCATAAAGTAGAAAGCCCCCACGCTTGCCACTTCGTGTGCTGCGCTGCCCCCCGAGGGGGCCGTGCCTTGCTTGGGGCGGCCCGGCGCGGCGGCGTCGGTTAATGTTTCAACAATGAATTCCACCGTGCCTGCACCCACATAGTTCACGGCGCGCGCTGCCGCTACCGCGGCCGCCCCCATCTGCTCCCGCCGCGCTTGTGTCATGCCTGGCGCGGGCGCTTCCTCCAGTACTTTTTGATGGCGCCGCTGAACCGAGCAATCACGCTCAAACAGGTAGACACAGTTGCCGTGGCTGTCGCCAAACACCTGAATCTCGATGTGGCGCGGCCGTTGCACGTATTTCTCAATCAACACCGCGTCGTCACCAAAACTGTTTTTCGCCTCGCGTTTGCAGGAGGCCAGCGCCGCCTCAAAATCTTCGGCCCGCTCGACGGTGCGCATGCCTTTGCCACCACCACCCGCGCTGGCTTTGATCAACACCGGGTAGCCAATTTTGTCGGCCTCGCGCTGCAGCAGGCCTGGGTCCTGGTCGGCGCCGTGGTAACCCGGCACCAAAGGCACGCCGGCCTTTCCCATCAATTGTTTGGACTCGGCCTTGAGCCCCATCGCCTGGATCGCCGAAGGCGGCGGGCCGATGAAAACCAGCCCCGCGTTGGCGCAGGCCTTGGCGAACTCTTCGTTTTCGCTCAGGAACCCATAACCCGGATGCACCGCCTGGGCGCCGGTGGCCAGGGCGGCTTGCAGAATGCGCTCCCAGCGCAGGTAACTGTCTTTGGGTGCGTTGCCGCCGATGTGTACCGCTTCGTCACACACACTCACGTGTTTCGCCAACGCGTCAGCGTCTGAATAGACGGCCACGGTTTTGATGGCCAGGCGTTTCGCCGTCGCGGCCACACGGCAGGCGATCTCGCCACGGTTTGCGATCAGGATTTTTGTGAACATGTTGTCTTTCTAACCCGGCTGGGAAACACTTTCACCGCCCATCCAGCCCTTGATGCGCTGGATCAGCGATTTGA
>JANMMR010000024.1:0-2389 GCA_031373455.1 Rhodoferax sp. | reverse complement strand
AGGGGGCAAACCGCTGCGAGCCTGAACCAGCGCCGCCGCGGCCGTCAGCGATGCGGTACGTGCCCGCGCTGTGCCAAGCCATGCGCACGAAAAACGGACCGTAGTGCCCATAGTCCGCAGGCCACCAGTCCTGGGAATCGGTCATCAAGGCATGCAGGTCCTTGACCACCGCGTGCAGGTCGAGGCTTTTGAACGCCTCGGCGTAATTGAACGCCTTACCCATCGGGTTTGACAGTTCCGAATGCTGCTGCAGGATTTTCAGGTTCAGCTGGTTGGGCCACCAGTCTGCATTGGTTCGGGCGCCCGCCACCGTGGGTTTGAGAGCAGCGTGCGGAAATGGGCATTTTGTTTCAGTTGACATGGTTCGTTCCTTGGTTTGTTGGACTGCGCATTCATGGACGCTGCCTGCCATTGGAGCCTGCTTTGAACGCACACTGTCTCGAAGCAGTACAGTGACTGTAGAAATAGTCGCTCAATATGTAAATTCAATTAATTGAATACTCGCGATAGTTTTTTTATATCCAGAGAGATTCCAATGAACCGTTACCCCGCCCCCGAGATCAAGGACCTGCCCGAGGACATCAAGGCCAGGGTGCTTGAAGTGCAGGAAAAAGCCGGGTTCGTGCCCAATGTGTTTTTGGCCTTTGCACGCCGGCCGGCCGAGTGGCGCGCGTTCTTCGCTTACCACGATGCTTTGATGCTTCCGGAATCGGTCGGCCGCACCAGCAACCTCACCAAGGGCGACCGGGAAATGATCGTCACCACCACAAGCGCGGCCAATAACTGTCTGTATTGCGTGGTGGCCCACGGGGCGATCCTGCGCATCTACGAGAAAAAACCGCTGGTAGCCGACCAGGTTGCCGTGAACTACAAGAAGGCCGACATTTCGCCGCGCCAGATGGCCATGCTCGAGTTCGCAATGAAGGTCTGCCTGCACTCGGCCGACGTGAACGAGGCCGACTCCGCCGCGCTGCACGCACACGGCTTCGACGACGAAGACATCTGGGACATTGCCGCCATCACGGCGTTTTTTGGGCTCTCCAACCGCATGGCGAGTTTCAGCAACATGATGCCGAACCCGGAGTTTTATGCGATGGGGCGGGTGGCGAGGGAAGTCAAGGCCAAATAAGGAAATAAGGAAATAAGGAACTGTCACCTCGTCAGGGCATTTTAGATGCTATATTTTATATAGCATAAAACAGCCATTCCACGTGACTTGAAGGCCCAAAAACCTTCAAAATTCCGGTTTTGATCCCAAAAACCGCCCTATCGCACCCAATTTGGGTATTTAACTCACCAGAGCACGCAGCCAATCCGGCAGCGGCGCCGATTTTTGCTCGGCAAAGTTGCTCCACACCGTGGTGGCACCACCGGCTGCGTAAATCACGCCGGGCTGGTCGGCACGTTCCAGCGTGGCCCAGCTCTCGAAACTGCTGCGGCCCGGGTCACTCACGTACATCTTCATGCTCACATCGCCCGGGTATTCCAGCTGCCGGTAAAAATTGCAAAACGCGTTGACGATGAGAATGCCGAAACCGCCGCCATAGAGGCCTTGCCCGAGTGACTGGAACCAGTCGATGCGGCAGGTTTCGAGGTAGCGGAAATAACTGGCGTTGTTGAGGTGGCCCATGGCGTCCATGTCGCCCCAGCGGATGGGGATCACCATCTCATAGACGAGCTTTTTCTTCTCGGGTATTTCAATCTTCATGCGCCAAACCCGTCGTCGGCCGACACCACGGCGCCGTTGATGAAATGGCTCTGGTCAGAGCACAACATCACCAGCAGCGCATCGAGGTCTTTGGGTTCGCCCACGCGCTTGCGCGGCAACATGTTCACCAGCTTCTGGCCTTGCTCGGTCTGCCAGTGGTGCTCGTTGAGCTCGGTGCCAATGTAGCCCGGGCAAATGGCGTTGACGTTGATGCCAAACTTGCCCCACTCCACCGCCATCGCCTTCGTCATCTGGATCACCGCCGCCTTGCTCATGCAGTACACGCCAATTTGCGGCAGCACGCGCAGGCCCGCCATCGACGCGATGTTGATGATGCGGGCACCGGTAAACGTGCCCGGTGCCATGCCACGCGAGCGCATCAGCATGCGCTTGGCCACTTCCTGCGCCACAAAAAACGAGCCTTTGACGTTGGTGTTGAAAATAAAGTCGTAGTCCTCTTCACCCACATCCTGCAGGCGCTGCGTGGTGCTCACACCGGAGTTGTTGACCAGAATGTCGATCGAGCCCACCTCGGTCTCGGCGCGCGCCACGGCGGCTTTGATCGAGTCATGGTCGGTCACATCCAGCTCAACCACATGGGCAGCGCCACCCTCGGCTTCAATAGAGGCGCGCAAGTCTTTGAGCTTGTCCATGCGCCTGCTGGCCAATATCACCGCTGCA
>JANMMR010000010.1:0-4516 GCA_031373455.1 Rhodoferax sp. | reverse complement strand
GAGGATGAGCTGGCCGGTCCAGGATTGGGCGAATGTCTCGATGGGTTCGATGGTGGGGCGGCCGCCTGTGGCATCTGCGCCTTGAATCAACACCCGGCTGGCGTCGCACTGGGCAAGGATGGCAATTTGGGGCGGCGCCTCTGCATTGGCCTCACGCATCAACACCAAGGCGGGCAGCGGGGTTAAGGCCAGTCGTTCAAGGGTGGTAGTGACCAATTTGGCTTTGAGGCCGAGATGCTTGGCGGCACGCAGCAGGTCATCGGTTGAAACCGCGTCGCTGGAAGACAAACCCAATTGGTGGGCGAGTGTGGCCGGGTCGGCGGCGACCTGGTGAAAGCGGGCGATGGCGCACAAGGCGCCAAGGGCCGCCAGCCCGTTAGGTGAACCGGTGGATGAACCCGAGGACGAATCGCTTGCGGCTGCGAACTCCAGGGGGTTTGCCGCCCCAACGACACTGGTTTGGCTCATCTTCCACCCTGTTTTGTTTGTTATGCATGGCGGCGCATGCTACGTCACAAAATGTTTCAAGCACGGTGATCAATGGCTTTCCAGTGGTTTCCCCGTACTCCATTTGGGGGAAATTTGAATTGGCTCGGTTTGAATGGGCAAATCGTTTGCTATATTTAACGTAGCAATAAAACAATATTGCATGTGACTTGGATGTGCTTTTTATTGATTTTTTTTCAAGTGAACTCAAAAATGGCAATTTGTTAACATGGGTGTTAATTATTGGAGCCATACAACCAACCGGTGCCAGACGCTCAAACCACAGGATGCTGCAACCGCCAGACTTTCCAGGCGCAGCCGGATGCGATCAAGCCTGTGCCCAGGCAAGCCCAGAACACCGAAACCAGCCCCAAACTGGCGCTCAAGGCACCCCCCAACACGCCGCCGAGCACGCCCGGAAACCCATAGGCGATCACCGTGAACAGGGCCTGGCCGCGGCCCCGCAACCGCCCCGGAAAATGGTGTGACAAGAGCGCGATGCACACCGAATGGTGCGCCGCAAATGTGATCGCGTGCAGCGCCTGGGCGACCACCAGCACCGGCAGAAACGCGCCCAGCCCCGCCGTGAGCCCCATGCGCAACACCATTGCCAGGGCGCACAGCAGCAGCCAGGCCGTGAGCGAGAGCCGGGGCAACCAGCGCCCCTGGCTGAAGAACCAGTAAATCTCGACCACCACACCCACGGCCCACAAAACCCCGATCATGGTTTTGCTGTAACCCAGGGCGTCCAGGTAGAGCGACAAAAACGCGTAAATGCTCATGTGCGAGAGCACGTGGAAAAACAGAGAGGCAAAAAACCACTGCACTGCCGGTTGCCGCAGGATTGGCATGACGGGCAATTTCTCCTGGTGCGCCGGCACCGCCTCCTTGTGGTCCGGCATCGCCCAGACGCTCAGGGTTACCGCCAGCAGCATCGCCGAATTCCACTGCGGCAAGTGGCCCATGCCAAACGCCTCAAACCAGGCACCGGCCGCAAACACCGTGACCATGAACCCGACCGAGCCCCACAGGCGCACTCGACCGTACATCTGGCCGTCAAACACGCCACTGCGGCTCACCAGATGCGCCATGGCGGCTTCGGTCATCGGCATCATGGCGCTGGTTTGCAGGAACATCACAAACAGCACCATTGCCGTCCAGAAGATGCCCTGTGAACTTGCGGCCGCCCAGGGGTTGAACCACAACCCGAATGACAACAGCAGCGCGGTGGTAGCCGCAAAACGCAGCAGCTTGACGCGTTCGCCCAAATGGTCGCTCAGCCAGCCCCAGCCGTAGGGCGCCGCCAGGCGTGTAGCCGATTGCACCGAGGCCAGCAGGCTGATGGTCAAGAGGCTCAAGCCCTGCTCCTGCAGCCACAGCGGAAGGTAAGGGTTGAAGAAACCGATGTGCGCAAAATAACTGGCGGACAACGCCGCGAATGGCACCAATTGGCGGCCTCGAGCGACCGCCTTCAACGGTGGCATTCCGTTGCCAAATCGGCGCTGTAGTAGGCGCAGCGACGACGACAGTGCTTTAGCACGGCTAGGAGTTGCAACGCCCTACAGCGTCGATTTGGCAACGGAACGGGCGCGTTCCACATCAGGTGTGCTCACCACCACATCGCCGCACTGCGCCCGGTGGCGCAATGCATGCTCCATCACCACCAGCGCCAGCATCGCCTCCAGAATGGGCGTGGCGCGGATGCCCACACACGGATCGTGGCGGCCCTTGGTGACCACTTCAACCGGGTTGCCGTCCACATCGATCGACTCGCGCGGCGTGATGATCGAGCTGGTGGGTTTGATCGCCACACTCACTTCCAGATCCTGGCCGGTGCTGATGCCGCCCAGCACACCGCCGGCGTTGTTGGTCTTGAAGCCCGTGGGTGTGGGCGAATCGCCGTGCGTGGTGCCGCGCTGGGTGACGCTGCCAAACCCGGCGCCGATCTCCACGCCCTTGACCGCGTTGACGCCCATCATGGCCCAGGCGATGTCAGCGTCAAGTTTGTCGAAAAGCGGTTCGCCCAGGCCCACGGGAACCCGCGTGGCCGTCACGCGGATGCGGGCGCCGCAGGAGTCGCCCGATTTGCGCAGGGCGTCCATGTAGTCTTCCAGCAGCTGCACGTCGGCGATGGGGGCGAAAAACGGGTTGTGGGGCACGTGCTCCCAGGATTCAAACGCAATGGCCAGATCACCCATCTGGGCCATGCAGCCCCGGAATTCGGTGCCGTGTTTTTCAAACAGCCATTTTTTGGCAACCGCACCCGCCGCCACCATCGGCGCGGTTAGCCGGGCCGAGGCGCGCCCGCCGCCGCGCGGATCGCGCAGGCCGAATTTGTGCAGGTAGGTGTAGTCGGCAAGGCCGGGGCGGAAGGTCTGCAGGATGTTGCCGTAGTCCTTGCTGCGCTGGTCGGTGTTTTTGATCAGCAGGCAGATCGGTGTGCCGGTGGTTTTGCCTTCATAGACACCGCTCAAAATTTCAACCGCGTCTGGTTCGTTGCGCTGCGTCACGTGGCGGCTGGTGCCGGGGCGGCGGCGGTCCAGATCGGGCTGGATGTCGGCCTCGCTCAAGACCATGCCGGGCGGGCAGCCGTCGATCACGCAGCCGATGGCCGGGCCGTGGGATTCACCGAAATTGGTGACTGCGAATAGATTGCCGAAGGTATTGCCGCTCATGCGCCGAATTATCCCAGATGCACCGGCTGGCGCAGCGGCCTTGATTCGGCCCGGCGCCATTGCCGCGCGGCGTTTTGGCTTTTTGAAGGGCTGATTCTGTTAACCTGAAAATGACCAGAATTCCTGGCGGCAATCCAAAAAATGAGATGCAGACACTGCTTGAGACAAGTCATCCCGTCGACACAAGCCGGCAATTTCCACTCCCCGCCAACCTCCTGATCCGCATCATTTGGGCCGTGCTGCTTGGCGTTGCCGCCACTGCCCTGCCCTTGATACTGGCCGGAAAATGGTTTCCCAGCGCCTTGCTGATGGCCACCGAAGTGGTTTTGTTTTTTGGCTTGATGGCCGCCCGCCGAAAACGCGCCAAACTGGCCAGCTGGCTGGTGCTCATGCCGCTGACAGGCTGTGTGGCCATCTTGATCGTGGTGGGCAAGGGGCCGGTGGACGAAGCCGTGTTGACACTGCCCGGCCTGATGATTTTTGCGAGCCTGTTTGGCAACCGCCGGGTCTACCTCACGCTTTTGGTTTTTGTCGCATTGCTGCTCGGCGCCATGGGAGCCGCCCATTTTCTGGGGTGGTGGGTCTTGCCCTTGACCAAGGTGCGGCCCGACACTTTCACCACCGTCTTTGTCATCCTGGCAATCACCAGTTATTTCGTCTGGGTGATGGCGCGGGCCCTGCATTCCACGCTGGTCAGGCTCGAGATAGAAAACAAGCGCGTGCGCAATTCGCTGGCGCGTATCGAGGTGCTCGCCCACCATGACAGCCTCACCGGCCTGCCCAATCGCGCCTTGGCCCGCGACCGTTTTGAGCACTCGGCGGCCACGGCAAAACGCACGCAAGGGGGCGCGGCGCTGCTGTACCTTGACCTGGACGATTTCAAGGCCGTCAACGACTCGCTCGGGCATGCAGCCGGCGACGCGCTGCTGCGCGACGTCGCCGCGCGCCTGGCCGCCTGCGTGCGCAGCAACGATACCGTGAGCCGCCAGGGTGGCGACGAATTCCTGATCGTTCTGGATGGCCTGGCCACCGAAGACGGCGCAGGTGCCATTGCGCACAAGCTGGTGCAAGAGCTGGCAAGGCCGTTTTCGCTCAATGGGCTGGAGATCACCGTCACCGGTTCCCTGGGAATTGCCCTGTACCCGGCGAACGGTGGCGATTTTGAAACCCTGCTCAAAAACGCCGACCTGGCGATGTACCAGGCCAAGGAAGCGGGGCGCAACGCGTTCCACTTCTTTGACGAAAAAATGAACGCCAACGTCGCCGAACACCTGCACCTGGTGTCGGCCATGCGCTCGGCCCTGGCCAACAACGAATTCCGGTTGCATTACCAGCCACAGTTCGCCTTGGCCGAC
>JANMMR010000003.1:0-3468 GCA_031373455.1 Rhodoferax sp. | reverse complement strand
AGCCTTGTTGAACAAACACAAACTCGAGCGGCTCCTGGTGGTGAACCCGGCGTTTGAGCTCAAGGGCATCATCACCGTCAAAGACATCACCAAACAGACCAGTTTCCCCAATGCCGCGCGGGACTCACATGGCCAGTTGCGCGTGGGCGCGGCGGTGGGCGTGGGCGAGGGTACCGAGGAGCGCGTGGAGGCGCTGGTGCGCGCCGGCGTGGACGCGCTGGTGGTCGACACCGCGCACGGCCACAGCCACGGCGTGATCGAACGTGTGCGCTGGGTCAAGAAAAATTACCCGCAGATCGACGTGATTGGCGGCAACATCGCCACCGGCGCGGCAG
Organism: Rhodoferax sp.; assembly: GCA_031373455.1. GTDB lineage: Bacteria > Pseudomonadota > Gammaproteobacteria > Burkholderiales > Burkholderiaceae_C > JANYCG01. The sequence continues at coordinate 3,133 of JANMMR010000003.1, read as the reverse complement.
CACGGGCGCTGGTCGATGCCGGCGCTGATGCCGTCAAAGTTGGCATTGGCCCAGGCAGCATTTGCACCACGCGCATCGTCGCCGGTGTGGGTGTGCCGCAAATCATGGCGATTGACAGCGTGGCCACGGCGCTATTGGGCACCGGCGTGCCCTTGATTGCCGACGGCGGCATCCGGTACAGCGGCGACATCGCCAAAGCCATCGCAGCGGGCGCCAGCACGGTGATGATGGGGGGCATGTTTGCCGGCACCGAAGAAGCGCCAGGTGAAGTTATTTTGTTCCAGGGACGCAGTTACAAGAGTTACCGCGGCATGGGCTCGATTGGCGCGATGGAGCAGGGCAGTGCCGACCGTTATTTTCAGGAAGCCACCAGCGGCAACCCGAACGCCGACAAACTCGTGCCCGAAGGCATCGAAGGCCGCGTGCCCTACAAAGGCTCGCTCGTGGGCATCTTGTACCAGATGGCCGGCGGCGTTCGCGCCAGCATGGGCTACTGTGGCTGCGCGACGATTTCGGACATGCAAAACAAGGCCGAGTTTGTGGAGATCACCTCAGCCGGCATCCGCGAGAGCCATGTGCATGACGTGCAGATCACCAAGGAAGCGCCGAATTACAGGTCTGAATAATTAACACCCATGTTAATTATTTGGCATTAAATTCGGTTTTCGCCAATTTTCATGAAAAATTGGCACCCAAGTCACATGAAATATTGATTTATTGCTATATATTTAGTAGCAAATAGACATTCGCATCGATCCATCCTCTATGCATCAAAAAATCCTGATTCTCGATTTCGGCTCACAGGTCACCCAGCTCATTGCGCGGCGTATCCGCGAAGCCCACGTGTATTGCGAGGTGCACCCGTGCGACGTCAGCAGCGACTGGGTTCGCGCCTTCGCGCAAGACGGCAACCTCAAAGGCATCATCCTTTCGGGCAGCCATGCCAGCACCTACGAGTCTGAAGAGCTGCGCGCGCCGCAGGTTGTCTACGAGCTGGGTATACCGGTGTTGGGCATTTGCTACGGCATGTTCACCATGGCCGTGCAACTGGGCGGCGTGGTGGCACCCAGCCACAAACGCGAATTCGGCCACGCCGACGTGCGCGCCCACGGCCACACCAAATTGCTCGACGGCATTCAGGACTACGCCAGCCCACAAGGCCACGGCATGCTCCAGGTCTGGATGAGCCATGGCGACAAAGTCACCGAGTTGCCGCCCGGCTTCAAGCTGATGGCCAGCACCGACAGTTGCCCGATTGCCGGCATGGCCGACGAAGAGCGCCGCTTTTACGGCGTGCAGTTTCACCCCGAGGTCACCCACACGCAGCGCGGCGCGGCGATTCTGGAGCGCTTTGTGCTGGAGATTTGCGGCGCCCGGGCCGACTGGGTGATGCGGGACCACATCGCCGAAGCGGTCGAGCAGATCCGCCATCAGGTGGGTGATGAAGAGGTGATTCTGGGCCTCTCCGGCGGTGTCGATTCTTCCGTGGCCGCAGCGCTGATCCACCGCGCCATTGGCGACCAGCTCACCTGCGTGTTTGTGGACCACGGCTTGTTGCGCCTGAACGAGGGCGACCTGGTGATGGATATGTTCGTCGGCAAATTGAAAGCCAAGGTGATTCGCGTTGACGCGGCAGACCAGTTTCTGGGCCACCTCAAAGGCGTGAGCGAGCCGGAGGCCAAACGCAAAATCATCGGGCGCGAGTTCGTCGAGGTGTTCAAGGCCGAGGCTGCTCGGCTGAAAACCGGCAGCGGCGGCCATTTGGGCGCCAAGTGGCTGGCCCAAGGCACGATTTACCCGGACGTGATCGAGTCCGGCGGCGCGAAACACGCTGCGAAATCCGGCAAGAAAGCTGTCACTATCAAAAGCCACCACAACGTCGGCGGCCTGCCCGAGCAACTGGGTTTGAAGCTGCTGGAGCCGCTGCGGGATTTGTTCAAGGATGAGGTGCGCGAGCTCGGCGTCGCGCTCGGCCTGCCGCATGCCATGGTGTACCGCCACCCGTTTCCCGGGCCGGGCCTCGGCGTGCGCATTTTGGGTGAAGTGAAAAAGGAGTTTGCCGACCTTCTGCGCCGCGCCGACGCCATCTTCATCGAAGAGCTGCACAACTTCAAGGATACAGACAGCGGGAAATCCTGGTACGAACTCACCAGCCAGGCCTTTGCCGTGTTTCTGCCGGTCAAAAGCGTGGGCGTGATGGGCGATGGCCGCACCTACGAGTACGTGGTTGCCCTGCGCGCCGTGCAAACCAGCGACTTCATGACGGCAGACTGGGCCGAGCTGCCTTACGCGCTCCTGAAAAAAGTCTCCAGCCGCATCATCAACGAGGTGCGGGGCATCAACCGGGTGACGTACGACGTGAGCTCCAAGCCGCCTGCGACGATTGAGTGGGAGTGAGGCGTCAAGAGGAGAACGCCTTGATGGTCGTTGACCTTGCGGGGCAATTGCTACTTGTCTGGCTTGCCACCGAGTTGTAGCTGCCCCAAGGGCGCGATGCCAGGATTGGCGAATGGCCCCTGGTAGGGTTCGCGGCGCTCGAATCCTGCTGGCAAGCTCTCCGCGAGGACCTGGACGCAGTACAGGCCCGTTGAAACGTCAATAGGCACCAAACCAAAGGCGGTGTCGATGTCCTCGACGCCCACGCCCAACTGCAGCGCCGCGTCATTCATCGCAGGGTTGCTTCCGATGTTGATGACCGTGACCAACGCCATGGCGGGCTTGGGGTCGCTCACGTTCTCATAGTCCCAGAGCAGCGGCAGTCGCGATGGGGTCGAGGATGCCAAAGCCATAGTCGGCGTTCCAGCCAGGCGTTCCCCCCGCCGGTCCCGCATTCGCCCGCAATTGCGCGAAAAGGTTTGAAGACGGCGTCGTCGAAGGATTGAGCCGCGTGCGAAGCGCGGCGACGCAGCCCGCAGCTACCGGGCACGCGGCCGACGTTCCCGAGTCGGGGGAGCCGATGCCAAAGGCCTCCGATCCCGTAAAGTGCGTATAGGTCGTGATGTCGGGCTTTTGCTGCGGCATGCCACTGATTGAAGGCCCCTGTGACGAGTAACCCACTCGCAAGTTGGCTGTGTCGCACCCGGCGACCGTGAGGACGTCGGCGTGCGCGTTTGCCCCCATGATCGTCCCGACG
>JANMMR010000510.1:0-4256 GCA_031373455.1 Rhodoferax sp. | reverse complement strand
CTGGGCAAGGAGCCGCCGGTGTATGCCCACTTGCCGACAGTGATGGCTGAGACCGTTGATGGAGACGGTCGAAAACATATTGAAAAGATGTCCAAGCGCAACGGCGCCAAGCCGGTGACGCAGTTTGAGGAAGAGGGCTTCCTGCCCGACGCCATGGTCAACTACCTGGCACGTTTGGGCTGGAGCCACGGTGACGATGAAATCTTCAGCCGCGAGCAATTCGTGAGCTGGTTCAACCTGGACCACCTGGGTAAAAGTGCTGCGCAATTCGATGAGGCCAAGCTGCGTTGGGTCAACGCGCAACACCTCAAGGCCATGGCGGATGAAGCGCTCGCTCCGCTCGTGGCCGCGCAATTAGCCAAACAGGGCGTGCCGGTTGACGCGCGCCTGGCCAGCATTTGCGGGCTGTTCAAAGACCGTTGTGACACCACGGTGGCGCTCGCACACTGGGCCCGCGCGTTTTATGCAGATGTTGTGGTTGCGCCGCAGAACCGCACAACCCACGTGACGGATGCGGTGATGCCTGCGCTGGCTTTGCTGGTGGAGAAATTGAAGTCTTGCGCCTGGGACAAGGCCGCAATTGGCGCTGTAATCAAGGAAGTGCTGGCCCAGGCCGGGCTCAAAATGCCGCAGCTGGCGATGCCCGTGCGGGTGTTGGTGATGGGCACGGCGCAAACCCCCTCGCTCGATGCCGTACTGGCCCTGATGGACCGCGATAAAGTCTTGCGCAGGCTTTTGGCATAAATTCCTTGCTATAATGCGAGGCTCGGAAGTTGACGCGAGTGCTCGGCACAACCGTCAAAGGTTAGGGGGTATAGCTCAGCTGGGAGAGCGCTTGCATGGCATGCAAGAGGTCAGCGGTTCGATCCCGCTTACCTCCACCAAATTTTCGAGTGAATTTTGAGTTGGAAGATATTGAGTTGGATCGTTCAAGGTTTTGACCCCATCGTCTAGAGGCCTAGGACATTACCCTTTCACGGTAAGTACCGGGGTTCGAATCCCCGTGGGGTCGCCAAGTTTTTGGCGTTTTTGTTGCCCTCTTCACAGAGGGCAGACTGCCAGGAGTGGTAGTTCAGTTGGTTAGAATACCGGCCTGTCACGCCGGGGGTCGCGGGTTCGAGTCCCGTCCACTCCGCCATCGTCATTGATGGATTGTTTTCGCAAGCGGGCCGTTCAAGGTTTTGACCGGCCCGTTTTGCCGTCTGTGTATTCATTTGTGCTTTCCACTGGTAACGATTTACCGGGTTTGCTGCATTTGAACCCGCAGGCGAATTGAGGTAACCTCCCACCCCTTGCTTCTCAAATGCGCCTGGAACGCGGGAAGCAATTGGCGGATTTTTGCGGCAGTCGCGTTGTTGTCCAGAATCAGGCACCACACAGCGCCATCAATCGGCCCTGCCGTCAGTGAGCGCCTCAGGGCGGCGGGCACCAGCGGTTCAATCGATTTCAGGCGCGCGCTTGACTCGCGTGTCAGCTCGGTGAGCCGGGCCAGAGTGGGGGTTTCCCCAGCCGCTTGCAGAACGGTGACGCTGCGCGGTCGTTGGTTCATCGAAGTTTCGTAGTCTTGGAAGGAATTTTCCGGATGCAATTGATTATCACGGACGCCTGGCTCGCCAAAAGCCGCGCGATCCACCTTTCAGGGCGTCGGCTGGTGTTCGCGCTAGGCGTCCTGTCTTTGGTGATGGCGGTTCTGGCCGCCGGTCTGTACCACTGGGTGTTTCTCAAGGGCGCGCGTGAAGGCTGGCCGGTGATCGGCGGTTTTGTGCGCCTGCTGGTGAAAGACGAATTCGAACAGCGTGACCGCTTCATGCGCGAAAACCTCAACGTCATGGCCAAAAAAGTGGGCGAGATGCAGGCCAAACTGACGCAACTTGAATCCCTGGGCGAGCGGGTCTCCGGCCTGGCCGGCGTGAGCTCCGGCGACATCAAAACCGCGCCGGGGCGCGGCGGTGTGCTGGTTCCCGGCCCGAATTTGACGATGGAAGAATTGCAGGCCACCTTGGCCGCGCTGAACCTGGTGGCCGACCAGCGCACCGATTTGATGACCGTGATGGAATCCCGCTTGTTTGAGCAAAAAATGCGCGACATGATGGTGCCCACGCAGCAACCGGTGCCGGGTTCCAACCTGGGCTCGCATTTTGGCTGGCGCATCGACCCCATCACCGGAGGTTCGGCCTTGCACACCGGGCTGGATTTCCAGGCCGAAACCGGCACGCCGATTTATGCCGCTGCCGGGGGTGTGGTCGTGACCCAGGAATATCACGCTGGTTACGGCAACATGGTTGAGGTGGACCACGGCAAAGACCTGGTCACGCGTTACGCGCACGCCTCGCAGGTCTTCGTGAAGAAAGGCGACTTGATCAAACGCGGGCAAAAAATCGCCGAGGTTGGAACCACCGGCCGCTCCACCGGTTCTCACCTGCATTTTGAGGTGCTGGTGCAGGGCGTGCCGCAGGATCCGCAAAAATTCCTCACAGCCGGTGAAGTCAGTGCCCGGCAGATGGCCAAAGCGGCGCCCGCAGGCCGTTCAAAGGGCAAATAACCGGGCCAAACCTGCCAGCGCGGCGGGGTAAAATCAAAGGTTTGGTTGGCCTGCGGGTTACTCGACAAAGCCGAAGAGGGCTGGGTGCGACTTGATTGCACCTTGATGGCCCCTTGAGTATTGCGCGGCCAACCCCAACTCATCTTGATCAATCGTCTCGATTAACTAAGGGATTGCGCAATGCCAACAGCCCGTGCGGGCCGGCGGTTTGAAGCGCTCGTTCATGGCCACCAATTTCCTGACAAAAATATTCGGCAGTCGCAATGACCGCTTGCTCAAGCAGTACCGCGCAGTCGTTACCCGCATCAATGCCATGGAGAGCGGGCTTGAAGCCCTGACGGACGAGGCCCTCAAAGCCAAAACCGATGAGTTCCGTGAGCGCGTGGCCAAGGGCGAAACGCTCGACGCCCTGTTGCCCGAGGCCTTTGCGGTGGTGCGGGAAGGCTCCAAACGCGTGATGAAGATGCGCCACTTCGATGTGCAGCTGCTCGGTGGCATGTCTTTGCACAATGGCAAGATTTCTGAGATGGGAACCGGTGAAGGCAAAACCCTCACCGCAACGCTGCCGGTGTACCTGAACGCGCTGACCGGCAAGGGTGTGCATGTGGTCACGGTGAACGACTACCTCGCCAACCGCGATGCCCATTGGATGGGCCGGCTCTACAACTTTCTGGGAATGACGGTCGGCATCAACCTGCCGCAGATGCCGCGCGAGGAAAAGCAGGCCGCTTACCGGGCCGACATCACCTACGGCACCAACAACGAATTCGGTTTTGACTACCTGCGCGACAACATGGTCTACGAAGCGGCCGACCGCGTGCAGCGTGGCCTGAACTACGCGATCGTTGACGAGGTGGACTCGATCCTGATCGACGAAGCACGCACGCCCCTGATCATCAGCGGGCAGGCCGAAGACCACACCAGTCTCTATTTGGCCATCAACAAGATGGTGCCGAAACTGGTTCGCCAGGAGGGTGAAGCCGACCCGCGCACGGGAGAAGGCGTCACCAAACCCGGTGACTTCACCGTGGACGAAAAAAGCCACCAGGTGTTTTTGACCGAGCAGGGCCATGAAAGCGCCGAGGAAGTGATGTTCAGCCTGGGGCTGATCCCCGAAGGCGCCACCTTGTATGACCCGGCCAACATCACGCTGATGCACCACCTGTACGCGGCGCTGCGGGCCAACCACCTGTACCACAAGGACCAGCATTACGTGGTGCAGCAGGGTGAAATCGTCATCGTTGACGAGTTCACTGGCCGATTGATGGCCGGGCGCCGCTGGAGCGACGGCCTGCACCAGGCGGTCGAAGCCAAGGAAGGCGTGGCGATCCAGCCGGAAAACCAGACGCTGGCCTCGATCACGTTCCAGAACTATTTCCGCCTTTACGGCAAGCTCGCTGGCATGACCGGCACCGCCGACACCGAAGCCTACGAATTCCAGGAGATCTACGGGCTCGAGACGGTGGTGATGCCGCACAACCGCCCGAACAAACGCGAGGACCAGCTGGACCGCGTTTACAAAACCACGCGTGAAAAATACGAAGCCGCGATCAAGGACATCCGCGAGTGCCACGAGCGCGGCCAGCCGGTGCTGGTGGGCACCACCTCGGTCGAGAAGTCCGAGCGCGTCTCCAAGCTGCTGAAGAAGCTCGGCGTGCGGCACAACGTGTTGAACGCGATCAACCACGAGGCCGAGGCCAACATCATCGCCCAG
>JANMMR010000609.1:0-2321 GCA_031373455.1 Rhodoferax sp. | reverse complement strand
ACCGGGTTTTGCGCCAGTTCGGCGTATTGCTCCAGCGTGTCTTCGACTTCTTCCTGCGTTGGCGTTTTGAGCTGCCAGGCGGAAATGTGCTGCTGGAACAACTCGGCCCAGGAGCCGTCGAGGTAAACCTCTTTGCCCGTGCGTTTGTCGACAATCTCGAAACCGTGGCGCGCCATCACCGGCAGCGGTTTGCTCGCCGGTGCGTCGTGGTTGGCCTGCGCGGCATCCAAAGCGGAGGCCGCCTCGACCAGGGCCGCATTGGCCAGCATATGGGTCACTGAATAGGTTTCGGAATCGTAGAGCGTGTGCATGGATTGAATTTGATACCTTTCCATAACTATTCAAGGTGGCGGAACAAGCGTAACAGGGTTTTACAGAGAAAAACCATCAGGGTGTCTCGGTGGCACGCCACTGTTGGTCAATAAAGTCACCATTTCGTTCAGAAATTTTGATCCGCACCGGCAAATAACCCAAACTGGGCGCCAGCCAGAGCTCAGCGGTCTGGTCGAATTCACGCCGCGCGCCGCGCGAAAGTTTGAGCGTGTCGACCTCACCGCCGGGCAAACTGAGTTTTTCTTCGCCGTTGATGACAAAAACCCAGGTGTCGGGCGAACGCGCGCCGATGGTGACGAAGGTCAACTCCGTGCCGGGCGGAAATTTGCCGGGCGCGCCGCCCAGCATGGCGCTCACTTGCACAAACACGCTGAGCTGGTCTTGCATGCCGGCCACGAGCGGCACCTGCGGCGTGTTGGCGCTGAAAATCACCATTTGTTTGTCGCGCTCAAAATGCGCTGCCACTTCGGAGGAGCGGAATTTGTCGCTGAACCGGGTGGGCAACAGTCCCTCGCTGCCGATGCGCCCGGTGCTGGTGAAGATTTTGCTGCCGATGAGCGGCGCGCGCCATTGCAGGCGGGCGTCGTAGGTGCTGCCGTCTTGCAGCCACAGGAACTCGCCGTTGAGGTTCCAGCTGAGCTGGTCCACCAGCGCCACGGTTTTGTACAGGAGGCGCACCGAGCCGGGGATGGTGTAGGCCACGGCGGCGGCTGGCGGCGAAGCGACTGTGGCGGCGGGTGTTGAGGACGGCATCGAAGGCGGACTGGCCTGGGGCGCGCTGGCTGCGGCTTCGGGCGAAGCTGCAGCGATGGTTTCCGGGGCTTTGGGCGTTGCGCTGTCGCCAGCCGACGAGGAAGGTTCGGCTGTGGCCACTGCCGCGTCGGGCATTGAAACTGCCGCAGCCGCAGACGGCGCGTCCAGAGTCGCGGCCGGGCGTTGGAGCCGTCGAGGGGCGGGTCGCGTCGCAGCGCGGGGCGGTGTCGGCACAGCCAGGCGCGCCGGGGCGGTGGAGTCGGGCGCCGCTTCGGCCACGCTGACCGGCACCGCCCGCGTGGTGAAGGGCCGCGTCACCACGGGCGTGGATGCGTTGATGGCGTTGCCCGCCACCTGCAACACCAGCGCGTGCGCCAATGCCACCCCCACGGCCAGGCCCGCCAGTGCCTTGCGCGGCAAAACAGCGGCGTTGTAGGCAGGACCGGCAGGGGCAACGCTGTTGGCTATGAAAAGGGGGGTCAAGGCATTCACTTAGACTTCAACGCACAATCGTGCCGATCAGCAGACCCATTTGGCGCGAAATAGTCACACATCAGCGGGATTTTTCAATGAAACTGGCAACTTACCGCGACGGCTCGCGCGACGGGCAACTCGTCGTCGTCTCGCGCGACCTCTCCTCAGCCCATTATGCGACCGGCATTGCCGACCGCCTGCAGCAGGTGCTGGACGACTGGAACTTCCTCTCGCCCCAGTTGCAAGACCTGTACGACGCCCTGAACCGGGGCAGCGACGGCGCCGCCGGTGGCAAGGCGCGCCACGCCTTCCCGTTTGACCCCGCCATGTGCATGGCGCCGTTGCCGCGCGCCTGCCAGTGGGTCGACGGTTCGGCCTACCTCAACCACGTCGAGCTGGTGCGTCTGGCCCGCCACGCGCCGGTGCCCGCCAATTACTACACCGAGCCCTTGATGTACCAGGGCGGCAGCGACGATTTTTTGGGTGCTTGCGACGATGCACCCTTCATCAGCAAGGCCTTCGGCATCGACTTTGAGGCCGAGATCGCCGTCATCACCAGCGACTTGCCGATGGGCTGCACGCCTGACCGCGCGCTGGATGGCATTCGCCTGGTGATGCTGGCCAACGACTGGAGCCTGCGCCACCTCGTGCCCGACGAGCTGGCCAAAAACTTTGGATTTCTGCAAAGCAAACCGGCCACTGCGTTCAGCCCGGTGGCCGTCACTTTGGATGAATTTGCAACCACCGTCGCGGGCGAGGCA
>JANMMR010000584.1:0-20889 GCA_031373455.1 Rhodoferax sp. | reverse complement strand
TGGGGCTACCACCTGGACGAACCGCGCCTGGCCACCCTGGGCATTGAACTCGACATTCCGGTGGCGAGTGTCGAAGACTGGGGTTTGCTCGGCTACTGGATGGGCGACTGGGTGCAACACAGAGTCGCTGTCATCAGCGCGGCCAAGGGCTTTGGCGCCGTGCCCAACCTGCCGCGTCTCAAACACTTCGGAGCGGCGGCATCGTCATCCGGTGGCGTGGAGTTGTTCCATTTGGTCGGCGTTACCCCTGAAGCCAATACGCTGGAACAAGCCACTGGCGGAAGAAATCTGAAAGAAGTTCGGCGCTTTGGCGTACGCGAGCGCAAAGAGACCTTCGAGCGCATCAACGCCTTTGGCACCGACCGCGACGTGGACTACGTCATGCTCGGCTGCCCGCACTACACGATTGAGCAAATCTGGGAAGCGGCGCAACTGATTGAAGGGCGCAAGGTGCACGGCAACTCGGCTTTGTGGATCTTCACACCACGCAGCATCAAGGCTTTGGCCGACCGCAATGGGTACACGAAGATCATTGAAGACGCGGGTGGCAAGATCATGACAGACAGTTGCTCTGCCATGAGCCGTGCGGTGCCACCGGGCACCAAAGTGGTCGCCCTCGATTCGGCCAAACAGGCGCACTATTTGCCCGCCATTCTGGGTGTACAGGCCTGGTTTGGCACCACCGCGCAGTGTGTGGATGCGGCCTGCACCGGCAAGTGGGCGTCGGCATGAGCACCGTGATCTCAGAAACCCAAACGATCACGCTCAAGGGTCGATGCGTCGTACCCGGTGTCATCGAAGCCGAAGCATTGGTGACGCGCGACCCGATCTCCGGCTGGGGCGGCGTGGACCCGCGCACCGGCACGGTGATTGAAACCCGCCACGAGTTGCGCGGCCAGTGTTTCACCGGCAAGGTGCTGGTGTTTCCGGGGGCCAAGGGTTCTTCTGGCTGGTCGGCCCAGTTCCACGTGGCGCGGGTGATGGGCACGGGGCCGGCAGCCTGGCTCTTCAACCAGATGTCCACCAAGATTGCCCTGGGTGCGGTGGTGAGCCACGCGCCTGCGATGACCGATTTCGACATTGATCCGCTCACCGTCATCAAGACGGGAGATTGGGTCAAAGTAGATGCCACGGCGGGCATTGTCACCATCACGCGAAAAAATAGGCAATAGAAAGCAACATGAACGAACCACGAAAACTGCGCAGCAATTTCCCGAGAGGAAGTTACCTTTGGTCGGTTCGGAATGCGCAGTGGCAGGCCTTGGGCTTATCAGAAGCGGATTGCGAAAAACCCAAAATCGCCGTTGTCAACTCCAGCAGCGAGCTGGCCAGCTGTTACAGCCACCTGGACAAAGTGGCCGCCGAGGTGAAACAGGCGATTCGCGACGCAGGCGCCGTTCCGTTCGAGATTCGCACCGCCGCCCCGAGCGACTTCATCACCGGCGCAGGCGCGCGTGGCGCCTACATGTTGGGCGCACGCGACCTTGTCACCAATGACATTGAAGTGGCCGTGGAAGGCGCGCAGCTGGACGGCATGGTGTTGCTCACCTCCTGCGACAAAACCGTGCCCGGCCAGTTGATGGCGGCGGCAAGGCTGAACATTCCCAGTATCGTCGTGCCCTGCGGTTATCAGGCCAGTGGCGAATACCGGGGCCACCACTGCGACATTGAAGAAGTCTTCATTGGTGCCATGCACGCTGTCACGGGTGCGATGGACATCGAGACCGTCATTGGCATGAGCCGTGAGGCGATTCGCTCGCCCGGTGTGTGTTCCGGCATGGGCACGGCCAACTCGATGCACATTGTGTGTGAGGCGCTCGGCATGGCCTTGCCGGGCAGCGCGCCGGTGGCGGCGATGAGCCCGAAAATGATGTCTGACGTGCGGGCTGCGGGCCGTCGCATCGTCGAGATGGTGCAGGCCGATTTGAAGCCACGCGACATCTTGACTGCAGGCGCATTCGCCAACGCCGTGCGCGCGGTGCTGGCGGTGGGCGGTTCGGTCAACTGCGTGAAACACCTGCAGGCGGTTGCCACCGAGACCGGGCAGAACATCAACGTGTACGCCATGTTTGAAAATTTCGCCGCCGAGGTGCCAGTGATCGCGGGCGTGCGGCCCGTAGGCGACCACACCATTGAAGCGTTTGAGGCAGCGGGTGGCGCGCGCGGCGTATTGAAGCAGTTGCGGCCTTTGCTGGATGTCAATGTGTTGAACGTCTCAGGAAGAGCGCTCGGCGCCGAGCTGGACGCCTTTGTTCCGGTTGACATGCAGACCATTCGCCCCATGAACCAGCCCTTTGCCAAACTGCCCGCCATCGTGGTGCTGCGCGGCAACCTGTGCCCCGATACCGGCATCGTCAAAACCGGCATCGCAGAACGCAAGACCCGCCGTTTTACCGGCCAGGCGATTTGTTATGACACCTCAGATGCCGCCGTGGCCGCCATCAAATCCGGCGAGATCAAAGCCGGGCATGTGGTGGTGATGCGCGGCGCGGGCGCCAATGGCGGACCGGCCATGGGTGGTGGCGCTTCCCGCGTGGTATTTGCGCTGGACGGCGCAAAACTCGGCGACAGTGTGGCGCTGCTCACAGACGGGCACCTGTCGGGCCTCGTCTGCAAGGGCCTGGTGGTGGCCGAGATTTCACCGGAAGCGGCCATCGGCGGGCCATTGGCCCTGGTTGTCGACGGCGACCGTGTCACCATCGACCTGGACCAGCGCTTGTGTGACGTCGATACAAACGCCGCCGAAATGCAACGCCGCCGCAGCGCCTGGACGCCGCCTTCGCCCCAGTTCGACAGCGGCTGGTTGCAGATTTACCGTCGCAACGTCGGCGACACCGCCAGTGGCGCCGTGTTGACGCGCACCTGAAACCCCTTCAACAAGGCCCAACATGACACACATCGCCCTGACCCGCCGCTGCTTGGTGCCGCTCCTGGCGTTTGCCACGGCACTGCTGGCCGCCCCATTGGTGGGGGCCCAAGCCTACCCGGCCAAACCCGTGCGCATGATTGTGCCGTTCGCCCCGGGCGGCGCTGCCGATGTGTTGGCGCGTGTGGTCGGCAAAGGCCTTGAGGCGCAACTCAAACAGGTGGTGGTGGTGGAGAACAAACCCGGTGCCGAGGGAATTCTCGCTGCCCAGGAACTCATCAAATCAGCGCCTGACGGATACACCTTGATGATGGGAACCAACACGGCCACGGTGGCCGTTCCCGCACTGCGCAACCCACCGCCTTACGACCCGTTCAAGGCATTCACACCACTCAGTTCTGCCGGTGAGTTTTCGATGTTTCTGGCGGTCAACCCGGCGCTGCCCTCGGGCAACCTGAAAGAGTTCCTCGACCACGTAGCGGCAAACCCCGACAAGTTCAACTCCGGCTCCAGCAACAGCGCAGCCGAACTGGCCATGCTGCAACTGCTGGGCACCCGCAACGCGAAGGTGGTTAACGCGCGTTACAAGGGCGACGTGCAGGCGATGCAGGACCTGGTGGGCGGCCAGATCCACATGATGTTTTCAACCGGAACGCTCACGCCTTCATTTGCCAAAGACGGCAAGATCAAACCGTTGCTCACCCTTTTGCCCAAACGCAGCCCGCTGCTGCCCGATGTTCCCACTGCCGCCGAGCTGGGCATTGGCAAACTCACCATCACACCTTGGGCCGGCTTTTTCGGTCCTGCCGGCATGCCGGTGGAGGTAGTGGAGAAACTCAGCCTGGAGTTGCGCAATGCGCTGGCGCGCCCGGATGTGCGCGATCAACTGGTGGGACAGGGGTTTGCGAGTTACGGCATGACGCCCGCAGAATTCACGGTGTTTTTCAAGCGTCAATACGATGGTTTTGTCACCACCGTGCGTGAAAACAATGTGAAATTCGAATGAGCCAGGCGCTGCAATTCCAGGCGCTGGGCCCGCTGGGTGCGCTGGCCAGCGGTGTTGCTGTCAACCAGCCGCTCACGGCCGATGCGGTGCGCGCTATCGAAGCTGGCATGGACAGGTTTGGCGTGCTGGTGTTCAAAAACCAGCCGTTGACACAAGACCAGCAGATCGCCTTTGCGAAGCATTTCGGCCCGCTGGACATTGGATTCGCCAAAGTCAAACGCGGGCCCTTGCGCCTACAGTACCGGGAACTGGGTGACATCTCGAACCTGGATGTCAATGAGAACGTGGCCGCGCGTGACAGCCAGAAGGTCGTGGGCAACATCGCCAACCAGCTCTGGCACAGCGACAGCTCGTTCCAGAACCCGCGTGCCAAATACTCCATGTTGTCGGCCGTGGAGGTTCCCATTGAAGGAGGTGACACCGAGTTCGCCGACTTGCGGCTGGCCTACGAGGCCCTGCCCGCCTGGCGCAAGAAGCAAATCGACGGCCTGGTTGCCAAACACCACTCCCTGCATTCACGCTTCATGCTGGGTGACACCCATTACAGCGACGAACAACGCCGTGAAATCGAACCCGCGCACTGGCCGCTGGTGCAGACCGACCCGCGCACCGGCCGCCGGATTTTGTATGTCGGCGTCCACGCCTGCGAGATCGTGGGCATGACGGTTGCCGAGGGCCGCTTGTTGATCATGGATTTGCTGGAACACGCCACGCAGCGGGAATTCGTCTACCGCCATGTGTGGGCAGCCGGCGACCTGGTGATGTGGGACAACACGGCCACCGTGCACCGGGGCCGCTATTTCGATTTATCCCTGCGGCGCGAACTTCGGCGCGCGACAACACAGGAAGTTACGGTTTGACCGGCCCTGCCAGCAAACCGTCGAGTACCTGCATGGCCTTGCTGGCCGCGTCCTGAATCGTCTTGAGGTGCCCGCGCACGGCGGCATCCAGTGTTTCGCCGTGGTCTTCCTCGATCACCTGGACAAACGCGCCAATGTGCCGCAGCGGCGCCCGCAACTCGTGTGACACCATGAAACGCAGGTGCGCCATCTGCGCCCGAGCGGCCGCGAGCTCGCCGGCCAGTTGGGCCACCTGGTCGCGCAATTCCGCGTCGTTCATTTTTTCGGCCGCTTCCAGCCTTCAATCGTGGTCTGTTTGCCGCGCGCCACACTCAGCGCGGCCGGCGGCGTGTCTTTGGTGATGATGGAGCCGGCCGCCACGGTGCCGCCCGCGCCAATACGCACCGGCGCCACCAGCACCGAGTTGCTGCCCACGTGCACGTCGGCCTCGATCACGGTCTTGTGTTTGAAGGCGCCGTCGTAATTCGCCGTGATGGAACCCGCGCCGTAGTTGACGCGTTCGCCCACTTCGGAATCGCCCAAGTAAGCCAGGTGGTTGGCCTTCGCACCCTTGCCCAAGGTGGAGTTTTTGACCTCCACAAAATTGCCGATGTGCACACCGTCGCCCAGATACGCGCCGGGGCGCAGGCGCGCAAAGGGCCCGATCAAGGCGCCTTCGCCGATGGTCACACCGGCCTTTTCGCCATCGATATGGGTAAACGGGTGGATCTGCGCGCCCGCGGCAATGGTGGCGTTGGCGATGACACAGTTGGCGCCGATCTTGACGCCTTCACCCAGCGACACCGCGCCCTCAAAAATACAGTTCACGTCAATCGACACATCTTGCCCGCAGGTGAGCGTGCCGCGCACGTCAAATCGCGCCGGGTCTGCCAGGCGCACGCCCTGCTCCATAAACGCGCGCGCCATGCTTTTTTGGTACACCCGCTCCAACTCGGCCAGTTGCACCGGGCTGTTGACACCGGCCACCTGGGCTTCGTCGGTGATCTTGTGGCCCACCACGGGTACGCCGTCGGCCACGGCGAACTTCACCACGTCGGTCAAGTAAAACTCGCCCTGCGCGTTTTTGTTGTCCAGGCGGGCCAGCCACTGTTGCAGCTTTGCCGCCGGTGCCGCCATGATGCCGCTGTAAATTTCGCGGATGCCGCGCTGGGCTTCGCTGGCGTCTTTGTGCTCCACGATGGCCTGCACCGCGTCGGCCTGGCGCACGATGCGCCCATAACCAGTCGGGTCGGCCAATTCGAGCGTCAACAACGAGAGTTTGTCGCCGTCGCACGCCGCCACCAGCTGCTGCAAGGTACCAAGCTGCGTGAGTGGCACGTCGCCCGATAGCACCACCACAATGCCGTCCAAAACACCCCGGTTTTGCAAGGCGGGAACGGCTTGTTGCACAGCGTGACCGGTGCCCAGTTGCGGCTCCTGGCGCACAAACTTCAGTTCGGGGCCAACAAACTTTGCGCCGCCTGAAAGCGAGCCCGGCGGCGTGCTTGCCGTTTCGGCTGCAGTCGCCTTCAGCGCTGCCTCCACCTCAGCCGCGCCGTGCCCGGTGATCACCACCACCCGGCGCGCCTCCAAATCGGCGGCGGTGTCCACCACATGCTGCACCAGGGCCCGCCCGGCCAGCCGGTGCAGCACCTTGGGCAGGCGGCTCTTCATGCGTGTGCCCTTGCCGGCGGCCATGATGACCACATCCAGCGCGGGGCGGGGCGCTGCGTTACTATTTGCCGTCATGTCTTTGCGAGTCCTTCATGAATTCACACCGGATTATCAAACGGATTGCAGGCGGGCTCCTGGCGGCGTTCGCGCTTGTGCTGCTGCAGGGCTGCAGCGCCATCAAACTGGCCTACAACAACGCGCCTGAGTTCGCCTACTGGTGGCTCGACGGCTACGTTGATTTCCAGTCCGACCAGTCATTCCGGGCACGCGAAGAGCTCAACAAGCTGCTGGCCTGGCACCGCGCCGAGGAGTTGCCCAAAATCGCCGACTTGCTGCGCAAGATCCAGCCGCTGGCGGTGGCCGACCTCTCAGCCACCCAGGTGTGCGCCTTGTTTGACGAATCGCGTGCGCGTTACGAAGCCGTCACGCGCCAGACCGAGCCGGCCGCAGTTTGGCTGGTGATGGGCCTGCATGCCTCGCAACTGGCGCACATCGAATCCAAATTCAGCAAGATCAACGAACAGTGGCGCAAAGACTGGCTGCAGCTCACCGCCGCCGAGCGTTTCGAGAAACGCCTCAAGTCCAACACCGAACGCGCCGAGGAGTTTTACGGCAAACTCGAAGACCGGCAAGTGGCGGCCTTGCGTGGCGCGCTGGAGGCCTCGCAGTTTGACGCCGCGATGAACATGAACGAGCGCCAGCGCCGCCAGCAGGATTTGATGCTAACCTTGCGCCGGGCCAGCGGCGCCGTGGCGGGCAGCGCCAAACCGGCGGCGCCCGAGGTGCTGGCCCAATTGCGCGCCTACCGCGACCGCGTGACCCGCTCACCCAATACGGTCTACCAGGCCTACAGCGACAAACTCACCCAGGAGAGCTGCGCCAGTTTCGCCGCCCTGCACAACAGCACCACGCCGGAGCAGCGCCGCCGCGCTGTGGGTCGCATCGCGGCTTATGAGCGTGATGCGCGGGAGTTGAATTCGCAGCGTTGAAAGCGGGTCAAGCAGAAAAAGGCCCGCGCAAGGCGGGCCGGGATGGGTTTGTGAAATTCGCTCAGCGACGCACGCCGACGAGTGCGCCTGCGGCCGGCGGGTTGCTGTTCGGGTCATTGAAGGTTCCCGTCGCCGTTCCAGTGATGAAACTCATGGTGCCGCTGTTGGTACCACCGTTGCCATTGGTGCCGCTGAACGCGCCCGTCAAGGGGTTGATGACGCTGCTCGTGCAAGTTGAAGCATTGCCAGTGCTGTTGTCAAAACAAGTCGCCGTGTTGGTTCCGCTGATGACCACGCGTGTGCCCACATTGAACGCAAACGGTGTTCCAGCGCCCCTGAAATCCCAGGTGCCCTGGTACGAAGCCGCCGTCAGCGCCATCGGCACTTCGGGGTCAATCGCCGGCATGCCGAGTGTGACAAACAGCGCGTCCGCAGCTTCGTCGTTGAATCGTGCCAGGGTGGTCACGTTGAGCTTGTCCTTAAAGCCGAAAAAGATTTCACCATTGCGTTCTACAAAGACGCGGTTGTTGGTCAATTCCGTGGCCGGCGGGTTGGTGAAAGTCATCACGCGGGAGCCGTCCGGCATGGCAGAGATGGCATAACTGCCTGAGCCAATCACCACGCAGTTGCGCACCGATCCGTTGCCAAACCGCTGGTCGCAGGAATAGTAGGTCACCGCGTTGGCGCCGGTGCCGGTAAAGCCAACCCGGATCAGTTTGTTGCCCGTGTAAAACGCAGTAGGCGTGCTGGCAGTACTGACAGAACCGATCACGGAACCAAAGCTGATGGTGTTGTTGCTGTACACCCGGCTGGTAAACGCGGGGTTTTGCACCCCGCCCTCGTAGTAGGTTGTTACACCCGAGACCAGGCTGCCCTGGCCAAACAAGCAGGGTGCGCCGTTGTAGGCGGCGGTCAAGCCTTCCAAGGTGGTCGTCAGAATGCCAGGGCCAAACTGGAATTCAGGCAAATTGCAGCCAGTGCCACCCGCTTGAACCCGGCCATCACCACCCGCTGCCAGCGCAGGGCTGTAGTTGAAAACGCGGTTGCCCGTCCCCGGTGAATACGCGATGGCTGACGTGAGCCGCGAGTTGGTCACGTAGAAAGCTTTGGAATTTACCGGAAAGGTGGCGCTGCCCAGCACGGTCGCCGCGTTGGCAATGGTGAGATTGGTGTAACCGGCGGTGCGGAATTGGGTGTACACCGCGTTCATGGTTTGACCCGAAATGTCCATCGCCACCCGGTTGCTCGCCGTGGTGTTGTAGTTGTTGCAGTAGTTCACCGTGTTGTTGCCATTGGCGTCGCGCAATGTGGCGGCGAATTCAAAGTTCAGCCCGCAGGGCGCCCAGGCGCTGCCAGTCCAGTGCAGGATGGCTTGGTCTTGCGGATTGGCGCCGAAATTCCAGTTGGCGACTACGCCGGTGTTGCTGCGGTTTCGCCGGTCAAACACCCGGATCAGGCCATTCGCGTCGGGTGTGGCGCCGGCCAGGGAGGTGCCAACCACGCGCGAACTCCAGTTGTTGGCATCGGTGTAGTTCAGCGTGTCCAGATTAATGCCTGCCGTTGGCACGTACGCGGGCAGGGGCGTGGCAGCTTCAATCGCCTGCTGCTGGTTGATGGCCACCACTACCGCCGCCTGTGCGGGAGTGGTCAATGCGGGTGTTACCGCCGCAACCACCGCCGCTTCCAGCGCCGCGCCAGTCAGGCCAGAATTGGCATTCAAGGCGGCCAACACGTTTGGCAAGAGCTGCAAAACCCTTTGCTGCACGAGCCGTGTCAAATCCGCCTGTGTGATGGGCGTGTTGGCGCTTGTAGTGGTGTTCAGCGCCGGGGCTACGGACGTGCTTTGCGCCTGCAGGGTTACCACAATTGCGCGCGCCACGGTGGCCGGGTTGGCGCCGCCGGCGGCCTGCGCTGCAGCCTGCGCTGTGGGGGTGGTGTAGTCTGCCAGGGGGTCCACATTGATGTTCAACTGAGCCTGTACGGCAGCCGTGGCCTCGGCCAGGCTGGCGCCAGTGGCCATGGTGCTGACCACCATGGTCGAGTTGGGGCTGACCACACCCGGAGCGCCAGCTGGCGCGGTCATGGCATAGGGCTCGCCAATGGGCTGGCCCGGGCGGTCCATGTCTTCTGAGTTGGCGTCGACCATGGCGACGATGGGGTACAGCCCCACATCGGCATTGGGCACTGCCAGGGTGACATTGCCGGTGGCGTCGGTTCGGCCGCTGGTTTCGCCAGCGTCGCACGCGCCATTTAGGTTTTTGTCGACGCACACCAGCGCATTTCGCACGGCGCCGTCGATCACCTTGGTGGTAAGGCTGGTTGTGGTAGAAGGCGGCGCTGCGCCGCCGCCACCGCCGCCACCGCAGCCGGCCAAGGTGGCCAAAGCCGCACCAGCCAAAGCCAGTGACAGCCGCTTGAGTTGATTGTTCATGATGACCTCCTGAAAAATGTGTTGTTCGCAAAACCTGTCCAAATCGGACAAAACCATCGTCAATGTTTTCTGGCGTTTTCGCCTCGTCTATTTGGTGGATTTAAAGTGCCATGTTTCTCTCCCAAATTGGGTACGCCTGCGCAACCAATTGCCCCGGTGCCTTATGGAGCGGCGGCATGCGATTGACCCCGATTCATTCGCCAAATGCCGGCATCAGGGGCGGCATCGACTTGACGCTCGCGACCAGCGCGCGCAGCGAACCAGCCCCGGTTTTTTCGCGGATGTGGTTCAGGTGTGTTCGTACCGTGGATGCGGCCGAGTTGAGCGTTTTGGCCACTTTGGTAATGGACTCGTTGCTGCTCAACGCGTGCAACACCCTCTCTTCACTGCCGGTAAGCCGATGCGACTGCGCGAAAAACGCTATCGAGAGTGATTCGGCGCAGGGTGAACGCTCAAACACCAGTGCGACATGCCCGATGCCAGAAGGCGATATTCCTTTTTCCGGCGCATGACCTGGCAATGGCACCAGCAAAATGCTGCCTCCCGATGCGCCGATCCTGAGGATGCCGCGCTTGCCTTGAAACGCCTTGTTGACGGCGTTTGAAAACGCGAGGGCATCGCGGTCAAACCAGGCACTCAGTGCGCGGCCGGCCACCCTGAGGCACTGTTCCCGGGCCAGCACGGCACGACCGGCGCGATTGATGTGGGTCACTTGACGACCCTTATCAACCACAATCAAACCGTAAGCCAATTCGTTGAAGAGCCGAAGCAGTGCAGGTTCTTCGGTGGCGCAGCCGGCTTCACAAGGCG
The DNA here is from genome assembly GCA_031373455.1 of Rhodoferax sp. GTDB lineage: Bacteria > Pseudomonadota > Gammaproteobacteria > Burkholderiales > Burkholderiaceae_C > JANYCG01. Next base: position 10,274 of record JANMMR010000584.1, on the reverse strand, counting down.
CAGGGTCCCCAGTGCGCCAGTATCCGGCTGTCGGGCTCCCGGTCAATGTTGCGCCGCCGAGCGTTGTTTTTGCACGTGTGTCATGATTCAAATCGGTGTGCATGGGCTCCTCCGGATGCGGCGCTTGCCGCAGGTTGTGGTGTGGAGGCCAGTCTCAACGCGATGACCACTGAAGTGAATCGCCCTTGAGTCTTATCGCGACTGGCACGTTTGGCCTAGACGGACTAATACTTCGGTGTAATGCCACAGTTGGGCAAAAGCGCGATAAGCTTGCCGCGTGAACTTTCCCCACTCTGTTTTGGTTTTGGATGATCACCCGCTGATGCTCGGCGCCATGGAGATTGCGCTCTCGGCGGTCGCGCCGGAGGCCAAGGTGCATACAGCTTCGACTTTGAGGGCGGCCATTGAATTGGCCGAAGCGCACTTCTTCGATTTCGCCATCATTGACCTCGGCTTGCCAGACTCCTCCGGCATGCCGGTCCTTCACCGGTTCCGGGAGGCGGCGCCCGACCTGCCCGTCGTGGTGTTCTCGGCATCCAATGACCGCGGGACGATCATGGAGTCGCTTGATGCGGGCGCGATGGGCTTTATCCCCAAGACCTCGCCCAGCGATGTGTTGTTGAATGCATTGAGGCTGGTTTTTTCAGGATCAATCTATGTGCCCCACGAAGCCCTGGCTGGACGCGAAACGCCGACGCGCATGGGCCCTGACTTGACGCCCCGCCAAATGGAGGTCATGCAAATGCTGCTGTTGGGCCTCTCCAACAAACGCATATGCCGGCAACTTGGCATTTCCGAAAACACCGTCAAGGTGCACATGACCGCCGTGTTGCGGGCGCTCGGCGCTGAAAACAGGACCCAGGCCGTCTTGAATGCCGCCCAACTCGGCATTCGTCTGGCGCGCCCCGCCGCGTTACCTCAAATCTGAAATGCCGCCGGTCGCCACCATCAAACCGCAACGCCAGCTGGATTTGCTCCTTCGGCGGGTTCGCTCCGGGACCATTGCGGGCGTGGTGGTTGGATTGGCACTGGTCCTGGCCTGTTACCAGGCCGTCGGTTGGGCAGCCGCCTTGTCCTGGTACCTAACGGTTGTCTGCGGCTTTGCATTGCGCGCCTGGATCGTTCGCGGGAAATTGGATCACCTCAACGAATTGACCAATCTCCCTCAGTTTGAAGTCAGCCTGGCTCTGGTTCACGGGTTGATTGGCGCTGCCATCGCCTCTGCAGCCTGGTGGTTTTATGGTTCGCTTGGAACCCGGGCGCAAGTCAATCTCATGCTCGTTCTCGTCCTCTGGCCAGCAGGTGGTGTTTCTATTTTGGGTGTTCACCACAAAAGCTTCCGGGTTTACCTGATTTGCTATTTCTTGGTGCTTTCGTCAGCCTGGTTTTATTTCCACCCTGGTGAGTGGCTTCCGTTGGTTGGACTCCTGGTCATGCCCGTGTTGCTGGCTTCCATTTCAAAAGGACTCTCCCAATTGATTGACACCATTTCTGTGCTTGAGCTGGAAAAGGACAAACTTCTGGCAGCGCAGGACGCATTCATCATTGGCCTCGAAAATGCCAAAACAGAAGCCGAGCAGGCCAACCTTGCCAAAAGCCGGTTTCTGGCTGCTGCCAGTCACGACCTTCGCCAGCCTTTGCAGGCCATATCGCTCCTCTCGGGCGTGCTTCGATCGGTCAGCGCGGAAAAACGCGTGACAGACATTTCGACGCAGTTGGCGCGAGCGTCCGAGTCGCTCGACACCTTGTTTGCGGCAATTCTGGATATTTCCCGGCTGGAAGCCGGCACCATCAAGCCGAGCATTTCAGATTTTTCAGTTGATGCCTTGTTCACCCGCCTGCAATCGGAATACGGTGCCAGGGCCGCAGCCAAGGATCTGACATTTACCGCCCGGCAAGCGAATGTGCGCTTGAACTCTGACCCGGTGCTTTTCGAGCGAATCGTGCGAAACCTCGTTGAAAACGCAATCCGCTACACCAAGGAAGGAGGCATCACACTCGTGCTTTCCGAGAAGGGCGACTCTTTTGAATTGACTGTGACAGATTCCGGAATTGGCATCGACTTGCCCGAGCAGGAGCGCATCTTTCAGGAGTATTACCAAACCGCCAAAACGCCGGAAGCACAGGAAATTGGCATGGGGCTTGGGCTTGCGATTGTCCGGCGTTTGTGCAGCCTGCTTGAATTCGAGATCTCGCTGCAATCCAAACCGGGCCAAGGCTCGGTGTTCATTGTGGGAATCCCCAAGACGCTTGTTACGCGCGTTGCGCATGTGCAAACAAGTGAGTCGGCTTTGAACCAACTGGACCTGAAAGGGCGGCGCATACTGGTCATCGACGATGACCCGCTGGTTCGTGAAGCCTTGACCGTCGCCCTCACCAGCTGGGGAGCCGAGGTGGCGCCTTGTGCTGCGCTGGGCGAACTGGAAGGCCTGCTGGCCAAAAAGCCGGAGCCTGACATCGCGATCATTGACTATCGGCTTGCTGAAGGACCCATGGGACTGGTGGTTGCGCACCAGATTCACGAGCTCCGGCCAGCCATCAAACGCGTCATGATGACCGGTGAATTGCTGCTCGACCCCCAGTTGGAGAGTTCCAGCATGCCCATTCTGCGCAAACCGGTATCCCACGGCCAACTCGCCAAAGTGCTTGGAAGCCTGGTCGCTCAAGGCTAGGAGTTTCTGTGTTCCACCTTTCAGAACCCATCCACCAATTGCAGGTTGAATTGCAAGAGGCGAATGCAAATGGTTCACCGATAACGTTTGATGTGATTGTGGTCGGCTCAGGTTACGGTGGCGCGGTGGCCGCTGCCCGTTTTGCAGAGGCCGGGCTCACGGTGCTGGTTCTGGAGCGTGGCAAGGAATACGTGCCCGGTGAATTCCCAAACAACCTGAGCGAAACTCCGTCCCACGTGCGCATTGAATTCAACAACGAAGCCAAACCCTGGGGATACGAAGACGCGCTGTTTGACATTCGCGTGGGCGGCGAGACCGCAACGATCCTGGGCAATGGCCTGGGTGGTGGCAGCCAGATCAACGCCAATGTGGCGCTGGAACCCGACCTGTCGATATTCGACACCGGTTGGCCAGCCAAAATCGCGGCCGATGCCCGGGGAGGACACCTCACGCCTTACTTCAACCGGGTCAAAGAAGTTATCGGCATTACCTCCCTGAGCTTCAAAGAGGCCGAGCGACGTTATGCCAAATCCCGTGCGTTTGGGCGGCTTGCGGCCCAAACGGGCGATATCGCCACTGAGAAGAAACCGCTGCTGTTCAAACGCCCTTCGACGCCACTCGCTGTCAAATTCGGCGGCATCAACCACGACGTGCCCCAACCAGCAGGTGTGTTCACCCGCCAGGATTGCAACGGCTGCGGCAACTGTGTCACGGGCTGCAACGTCGGCGCCAAGGGCACCCTAACCACCAATTACCTGCCCATCGCCAAAGGGCACGGCGCGCGCCTGGTCAGCGGCGCCACCGCACTGGCCGTTGAGAAAGCGGGTGATGGCTTCTGGCAGGTGACTGGCATTCCGACCTTGCAAAGGGGACGTTTGCGCACTTGGGAGGAGAAGGAGCGGGCGCCGTGGACGACTGCCAGTATTTGCAAAGATTTGAAAGACCAATTTTTCGAAATCAAAGCCACGCGGGTAGTGCTCTCGGCTGGCACGCTGGGCACCGCGGAGATTCTGCAACGCTCAATGAAGGGTACAACGTCGCTGACCTGCTCACACCGGCTGGGTGAGAAGTTTTCTGGCAATGGGGACTATTTGGCGTTTTCTTATGGTGAAACGGTTGGCGAGTCGTACGGTACGGATAATTTGTTCGATGCCCCCATACGCAAGCCAGGAACCCCCGTTCACGGCATGGGCTGGTCCATAAAAGATGACGAAACCACGCCCATCGGCCCAACGATCACCGCAACCTTGGAGCCTAAGGGAGTCACCAGCACGTTCATCCTGCAAGACGGCGCCGTCCCCGGGCCGATAACTCCCGCCGTGCGGGAACTTTGGGCCGTGACCAACGCATTTTTGGGCAGCAACAAGGCCTTTGACCCGATTGCGCTGCACCCGGAAGGCGCCAGCCATACACAGACGATTCTGGGCATCGGCAAAGACACGGCTGGCGGCAGCATTACCGTCAACGGCAAAACAGGGCGGGTACACGTGACGTGGCCCCAGTTGAAGGGCAACCCTGATTCGCGCGACACACAGGGCGACTTGGACTCTTATGAAGCGGACCTGAAAAGGGTGCTGAAACCCGCCATCATGGCGGTGGGTGGCACCTACCTTGGCAACCCCATCTGGAGACCCTTGCCACCGGTGGTGGAGATGGTGATGAGCGGCGAGCCGATGCGCGGCGTCAACGCCATTTCCCACCCGCTTGGCGGTTGTGTGATGGCTGACGATGCGGCTGTCGGAGTCGTCGATCACTGCGGGCGCGTGTACAGCAGTTCGACGGGCAAAGCCACCAACGCGGGCATGTATGTGCTGGACGGCTCCATGATTCACGGCGCCGTCTGCGTCAACCCGTACTTGACCATCGCGGCATTGGCGGAGCGGGCTGTCACCATCATTTTGAAAGAGGATGTTGGGACCACCACTCCCACAGCATTAAAACCTCAAACTGCATCCGCCCAAAATGCCTTGAGATTGCCAGCCAAAAGGCCTGTTGGAATCACATTGTCAGAAGTTTTGCGGGGAAGTTTCTATAAATACAAGGACAAGACCAGGACCATCGACGCGTCGTTTAACCTGACCTTCGGCGCCGATGATTTCGAAGTCTGGCAACACAACCTTGGCCGGCGCTTCAAGGTCATGCCAGGCTCGACCATGCGCCTCAAAACAGATGCCGGTGTGGCAAATTTCACGATTGAGAAGTCGTCAACGATTACGGTTCTTTCTGCGCCGCCTTTCAAAACTATACCAATCACTGCCAATTTTCCGTATGCAAAGGTGGCTTCCCTGTCCACCTACGAAGGCCTCGAAACCTGGCCCAAAGTACTGGAAATCGTCAACTTCCTGAAAGACCGGTTTTCAGGGGGGGGGCTTGACGCTGGCAAGCTTGTGACCACTCTGTTCGACGACCCCGACCTGCTGGGCGACATTCTCGGTGTCGTCATGAATTCCCTGGAGCGTCGTGAAATTGTGTACGACTTGAAGTTCAAGCATGACGGCGGTTCAGCAAGGCCTGACTGGTTTCCCGAGACCCTCAAAATCACCGGAGGCAAGAAGGTCGGTCTCTACACCGGATGGAATCCGCCACAAGGGACAGTCGCACTGCTGAAGATGCTGGCAGAACCCTCCCGAAACGTGTTTCGCATGGTCACTGAACCGACACTCAGAGTTACCACCAGCGACTTCAGCCCGATTCAACTCTCGGAAGACGCCGTTTTCAAAATGGATTTGGCCGATACCCTGCACCGCAATTTGCCCCAGATCACGGCGGGTGACACCACCCACGGACTGGTGAAGTTGCTGGGTTACCCGATGGTGTTTTTGCGATTCATGCTGCGCAGCCTGCTGCTGAATTTCAGGATGCCGGTTTACGGCCGTGACAACGGGTTGTGTGAGGCCGATGGAACAGAGGTGGCCGTCCAGACCGGCGCCAGCCTGGATCGGATCAAACCCACGCATTACCTTCCGACCCTGCTAAGCCAGGGCGCTCAAGTCGGACCCATGCTCTACCCGCTCGGCAGCTTGAAATCCATCGACGACAAACCCTTGCGGTTGGCGATCTGGCGCTACAAACAGACTGCACTTAAAGTCAAGGATCAACGCGCCAAAGCGGTATTGATGCTGCACGCCTTTGGCCAGTCTGCGTTGTCTTTCGCAGACGAGTCGATTGCGCACAATGGCGCCGCCATGTTTCACAACGCCGGGTATGACGTGTGGCTGCTCGAGTCCCGTTTCAGCACAGGCCTGGACGGCGAAACCAAAGCCTGGGCGCCTGACAGCTACGTCGAGCCTTGCCGGCGCGCCAGCACGATGGACGAGGTTGCTGCCCAGGACATTCCAGCTGCGGTGAAGTTGATGCTCGCCACCTTGCACAAGGAAAACAACACGGACAACCTCCAGGTCTTCGCCTTCGGGCAGTGTGTAGGCGCGGGTTCACTGGGGATGGCGGTGCTCGGTGGCCATCTGAAACCCGATGGCAAACCACAACTGGCGGGCCTGACCTTGTCGCAGTTCACGCCCTTTTGCGTAGCCAAGGAAGGTTCGCAGGCGCGTACCTCGGTGCCAGCATTCCTGCGGGATGGTTTGCGCATGACTGGCGTGAATTTCTCCACCCTCGATACCGCGCGCGAAGCCGAAGAAGCCAAAGCGTTCAACAAGGTCAACGCGGGCGGACACACGGCAGTGCAGGCGCTGAGGGGCAAGATGCTGCCTCGCACAGCGGATGCCTACATGAGCACCGCCACCGACACCTTGATCGACATCGTGGCCGGGGCCTATCCCAACGATGACAAAGAAATCCACCATGGCGCCCACGCCAGCATCCCCAACATGCTGCAAACGCAGGCCGAGGTTACGTGTCGGCGCATCATCACGCTGGAAGCTCCCCTTCTCTTCCAGGCGAACCTGGCGCGGGAGACCTTCCGGCGCATGCCCATATTGTTTGGGCACGCCAACATCGAACTGTTCGACCATGCACGCCGTTGCATCGAGTACGAGCGACTGGTCGACAAGGACGGTCGCAACACCTACGTGACGCAGAAGAACATTGTGGAGAACCTGACGATGCCCCTTTGTCTGCTGCACGGCAAGGAAAATCAGCTGTTTGCGCTTGAATCGTCACAACGCAGCGCTAAAACGATTGCGGCATTTCGCGGGGACGGCGTGAGCGACCAGAACCCCGACGATTACAGCAAGGCAAAAAACCTCCGGACCATCCACCTGCCTGAAATGGGCCACCTGGATCCCATCATTGGCACGAAGTCAATTGAAACTTTCGGACAGGTCATCGCCTTCTTCGAGCAGGTTTTTGAAGACGCGCCCGAGGCACCCGGACACGTGGTGACGGCTCCGCCGAAGGGAAATTCCATTTACCACGTTGGTCTGGACACGTGAGAGCCCCATGCCCGATATTTTTCCCATTGCTTTGCCGAACTTCCGCCTCAGGCTGCCCAAAGACGGCCCCCTGATCGGCTGGACACGTTGGTCTTCAGGCGGCCAATCGGTGTTGACAACCATTTTTGCGACGCCGGACGACAGTGAGTCGGACCCTGCGGCCGGGCTGCTGGTGGCCTACCTGGATGTCAATGGCGACCGCCAACTCAGAGGCATCCCCCGAAGCCAGCTCAAGAATGACCCGGATTTGCGGGCGCCGTATTTCAATGGGTCCCTGGAGATTTCTGCCGCCGACTTCAAGGAAGGAAAAATTGAACTGGAAGTCTTGACGCTGCATGCCATCGCCAAAAAGGCGCAGGTCTACCAGGCCCCCGATGAAAAGTCGCTTGCCGAGGGTCTGGCAGCAAATGCCAGTTCCTCCAAATACGATGAGATGCGTGCAGAGTTGGATGTGCGCTTGAAAGGCGCAAACTCGCTCCTGATCGACCCAAAGCCGTCCTCCCATTCATTTGAAGACCGCTCCGACCGCAGCCTGGACGAAGCCCTGGTTACCCTGCGCCTGCCGCCTGTGAAAACCGACGAGGCATCGTTCAAACTCATCGCCACCACCTGCCGCTACCCGGGTTTCGCCTTCGAGACAGGTCGGATTGATGGCGCTTCGTACCAAAAAATCAACGCAAACCATCAGGGCGCCTCAGCCCTGATGTTGCTGGGCGACCAGATTTATGCCGACGCCACCGCCAGCCTGTTCGACAACCTCACGACAGTAGAAAAATTCCAGGAGCGCTACCACGCGTTGTTCCGTTCCAGCGGCTTCGCCAAAGCCGTGCGGTCAATCCCCACTTACATGACAGGCGACGACCACGAGTTCAGCAATTCGTGGTCAAAGCCGGACGACCAACTGCAAGATTTGTTGTTCAGCGCCGCCTGCCAGTCCTATGGCATCTACCAAGTTTCCCATTCGCCATTTCGCGGAGAACTTGAAAAGCCGCCTTGCGACTACGCCTTCTACGTCGGCCCGGCGGGTGTCTACGTGATGGACACGTTGTCCAACCGCGACACGACTGTGCCTGGCATGGAGGTCATCGTGGCGAACGCCCAGCTTGGGGATTTCGAGAAATGGCTGAAAGATTCAAAGACACCCGACTTCGTCATCCTGGCAACCGGTGGTGTTGTTGCCCCCGGTTTTTCCCGCGCTCTGGACGCCGGCGGCGCAACCGACGTTCACCGCGCCCAGGGTCTGGAAAACTGGCAGGCCTTCAAAGGCCAGCGCATCAAACTTCTGAACATCATCGCTGCCAGCGGCAAAAAAGTCCTGCTGCTCTCTGGCGACTACCACTGCGCGGCGCAGGCCTCCATCAAGGACAGCAGCGGGAGGGAAATCGCCATGGCTGCCGTTGTGCCGCCCGCGTATGCACCGATGCGGTATGTGAACGCCAGTGCCGCTGGTTTGGCCACCACAGAGTTCACTGCCGGCTTTCGCATCGACCTTGACAGGGACCCGGAACGCCTCAAAGACGGCAGTGGTTTTGCCGTTGTCACCCTCGCAAACGGCAACTGGAGGGTCGAATTCGATACTTCGGCGATTGCCGACGTTTAGCCGCTGGATTTTGGGCGGCGCGAGCCGGTGTCCCGGTTTTTGTGCATAAGTCACAAAACAGGCGTGCCAAAGTTCCAGCCTGTTTGGCCGCCTTCTTCCTAAGCTCTTTCCAGCACGTTCAAGGAGCCCGGGCACACAGCCCGTGCGGCGCGCAGCAAGGGGAAAAGAATGGCGCAATCCGAAACCGCAAACTTCATGCAGGGCGAACAAACCCTGGAACTGAGCCTGCTTCGCATGGCCTTGAACCAGGTGGACTACGGCCTGGCCGTGGTGGCAATTGACACCCTGGAGGTGGTTTTTGCCAACGCTCCAGCGGCGGCATCGCTCCAGCCCGGCAGCGCGCAGAAAAGTGGCCTCTTTGTGCAAGACGGCAACCTGCTGCCGCGCCGGCAGGCTGACGTGGATCAGCTCCATCTGGCCCTGCAAAACACCAAAACCGGCCAGCGCGGCCTGCTCAAGTTCAAGGGGCGCGACGGCGCCCAGGGCGCGGATTGCTCGGTGGCGGTGATGCCGCTGTCGGCCCCGGGTTACGCCCTGCTCGCGTTTTCCAAACAGCAGGTGTGTGACGCCACCACGGTGACGCTGTTTGCCCGCGAACGCGGCCTCACCAGCGCCGAAGGCCAGGTGCTGGCGCAGATCTGCAAGGGCCTGCGCCCGCAGCAGATCGCCACCAGCCATGGTGTGCAGGTCTCCACCGTGCGTACGCAGTTGCGCTCGATCCGCCACAAAACCGCCAGCGACAGCGTGCGCGAGCTGGTGCGCAAGGTCTCGATCCTGCCGCCGCTGGCCCTGCACCTGCCGGAGTTGCTGCAGACCCTGCAACCCCAAGCGCAGCCGCGGGTGAGTTACGTTTAACCGGCGGGCGCCAGAGGGGCTGCGGGTCCCACGGGTCCGTCCACAAACGGCAATTCGGTATGCTATTATTTAAATAGCATACTATTCATAATTTCCGTGACTTGGCGGGTCAAAAACCTTGCTTTTTTCGGAAAACCGGGCTGAAATGAATAATAATTAACACCCATGTTAACTATTGCCTGCACCTTGCCCATTAATTAACATCCAGGTTTATTGCGGGCCGCGAGGGCGCCCACTACACTGCTGGCTACCAGCCCGCCGTTTACGAGACTTTGCCCATGCCCCCGGATCCTGCCGCCCAAGCCTTCTGCGCCGACGAGCGTTTCCCGCCCCTGCTGCGCGAGCTGGCCGCGCAGGGCGACGTGCGGCGTTACCGCAAGGGCACCATCATCCTGGCCGAGGGCGACGCGGGCGACACGGTGTTCATCATCCTGGCGGGTCAGGTCAAGTCGTACAGCCTGGACGACCGCGACAAACAGATCACCTACGGCGTGTTTGGCCAGGGCGAATATTTCGGCGAGATGTCGCTCGACGGCGGCACACGCTCATCCTGCATCGCCGCAGTGCAGGCCACCAGTTGCAGCGTCGTCACGCGGGCGCGCCTGCTGGCCTTCATCGCCATGCGGCCCGAGTTTGCGCTGGAAATCCTGGCCAAGGTGATCCGGCGCCTGCGCGCCACCACCCTCAACGCCAAAAACCTGGCCTTCATTGACGTCTACGGCCACATCACCAACTGCCTGTATTCGTTGGCTACGC
>JANMMR010000577.1:0-5943 GCA_031373455.1 Rhodoferax sp. | reverse complement strand
TGAAATCGAGAGGTTGTTTCGACGCCTCAAGGGCTTCCGAAGGATATTCAGCCGCTTTGAGAAGCTCGACATCATGTTCATCGGCTTCATCCATTTCGCGCTGATCATCGAAGCGCTTCGGTTGTGTTAACAGGCCCTAGTTCAGGTATTGGGGCCGGCCGCCCTGCGCATGGTTGGGTGCGGCCAAGCTTGCCTCATCCGGCGCCAATGTGCCCTGGCTCCATTGGGATTCGGCAAACGATTTCTCCAACAAATGCAGCAAGCCCTGCATCAGCTTGTGGTCCAGCGCCATTTTGAGTTCGCGCGACTTGCTGTCCGCTTTGGATTTGGCGGCGAACTTCACCTCCACCTGCCCATTGGCCAGCGGCGTCATCTGCACATCTGTCACCAGAAGCGGGGCTTCAACCGGGCTCGCCGGGTCGGGTGATTTGTAGGGCGTGCTGAAGTCGGCTTGCTGCAGCACCTGTTCTTTTTTGAATTCGCCCAACAGCTCGCGCACTATCGGGTCTTTTGCCGCCATGCCTGAAGCCTGCGATTCAGGTGCCAGGCTGCGCTGCACCTGGTCTGCAGACACCTTTCGCAGCACCGGCAGCAGCCCCAAGGTGAGCCGGCGCGTGAACCACAGGCGAAACTCCGGCCCGGTATTGGTGTTGACGCGCACCAGCAACCGGTCTTGATCGGCCAGGTACCCGACGTTGAGCTGGTGGATGTTCACGGCCTGATTTTAGAGGGGCGAAATTGACGCGCCAGCGCCATCACCAGCAGCGACAGCAGCCCCAGCCACACCGCAAGGCCAGGCTCGCGGAAGGTTTGCAGCGCCGCGCCGCCCACCACCGGGCCTACCGCTCCGCCCAAGGTGTAACCGGCGATCATGGCGGCGGTTCCGGCTGCCGTGTCCTGGCCAAGGAACTGGTGCGCCACCCGGATCATCGTGAGCGTGTACAGCGCGCCGCCGACACCACCCCACACAAAAGCACAGGCCCACAACAGCCAGGGTGACGAACCAGCCCACAACAAAAGCACGCTGCTGGCCAGCAGCAGGAGCCCGGCGGCGCCAAAAACCCGGGACGGCAGCAGGTGGTCAGCCGCCATGCCGGCCGGGTATTGAAACAGGAAACTGCCAGCCCCCAAGGCGCCCACAATGCTGGCTGCGGCCGCTACCGTCATCCCCATGGACGCGCCATTGGCGGCGCTGATGCTGCTCAGGCCACTCTCAAAAACGCCGCCGGCAAACGCCAGGCCTGCCAATGCCGGAACCCTGCACAGGGCATGCCAGGTCGACATGGCGTCAACCGCCGGGCTGGTTGTGCCTGTGGCTCCGGGGCCGAGGGCGAGCCCCCGCGCATGCGCTGCGGGAAGCACCGGCAGCCGGGCAACCATTGCCAGGGCCAAAGCCTGTACCCCGCACACGGCGATCAAGGTTTGCCGCCCACTGATCTGGAATACCGCCGGTACAAACGGCCCCAATGCCAGTGCAGCACCGAGCAGGGTTTGGTACAGGCCGGTGATACGCCCGCGCCGGTCGGGCGGCGAATGCCGGGCGATCAGCGATTCGGTAGCGTTCCAGACAGCAGCGCCGCCCACGCCTCCCAAAACCGAAAAAACGCTCCAGACCGCCAGGTCATCAAACAAGGCATAACCCAATCCCGAGACAAACCACAACACACTGCCAACCTGAAACACCCGGACTTCGCCGAATCGGGCGACGATGGTGGGCAAAAACGGGATCAGCACCGCCACGCAGGCAAAGCCGATCATGGCAAAGATACCCACCGCCAGCGTGCCATGCCCGCGCTGCTGCAGCAACACCGCCAGCACCGGCGCGTACATGGCCATGGAGGTCACGAAGAGGGCGGTGGCCAGGGCAATGCGGACGACGGCGTGGTTCAAAATGATTTGTCTAATGGGAAATGCCTGCCATTTTGACCTTGAAACGCCGCAAGCTGACCCAAGGTACCCCCCATGAGAACAGACAAACTAACCACCAAATTCCAGGAAGCGCTGGGCGACGCGCAAACGCTCGCGCTTGGGCAAGACCACGCCTTCATCGAGCCCGCCCACGTGCTGGCCGCCATGCTGCGCCAGGAAGACGGGCCCAAGGCTTTGTTGCAGCGCGCTGGCGTGAACGTACCGGGCCTGTTGGCCGCCGCCGAAACGGCTTTGAAAAAGCTGCCGCAGGTCGAAGGCCATGAGCAGGTGCAGGTGGGGCGCGACATGGTCACACTGCTGCAGGCGTCCGAAAAAGAATCCATCAAGCGGGGCGACCAGTTCATCGCCGGTGAACTTTTTCTGTTGGCGCTGGCCGACAGCAAAACGGAGCTGGCCAAAACGGCGCGGGAGCAGGGGCTGACGCGCAAGTCGCTGGAGTCTGCCATCAGCGCCGTGCGGGGCGGCGAAAACGTGAACAGCGCCGACGCCGAAGACCAACGTGAGTCGCTGAAGAAATACTGCATTGACCTCACCGAACGCGCCCGCATGGGCAAACTCGACCCGGTGATTGGCCGCGACGATGAAATCCGCCGCGCCATCCAGGTGCTGCAACGCCGCACCAAAAACAACCCGGTGTTGATTGGCGAACCCGGCGTCGGCAAAACCGCGATCGTGGAAGGTCTGGCGCAGCGCATCGTGGCCGGTGAAGTGCCGGAGTCGCTCAAAGGCAAAAGGGTTTTGTCGCTGGACATGGCTGCGTTGCTGGCCGGTGCCAAGTTTCGTGGCGAGTTCGAAGAGCGCTTGAAAAACGTGCTCAAAGATTTGGCCAAAGACGAAGGCCAGACCATCGTTTTCATTGACGAGTTGCACACCATGGTGGGTGCCGGCAAAGCCGAAGGCGCAATGGACGCAGGCAATATGCTCAAGCCCGCCCTGGCCCGTGGCGAGCTGCATTGCGTGGGCGCGACCACGCTGGACGAATACCGAAAATACATCGAAAAAGACGCGGCGCTTGAGCGGCGCTTCCAGAAAATCCTGGTCGGCGAGCCTACCGTTGAGGCGACGATTGCCATCCTGCGCGGCCTGCAAGCGCGGTATGAAACGCACCACGGTGTGCAGATCACCGACCCGGCCATCGTGGCCGCCGCCGAGCTGAGCCACCGCTACATCACAGATCGTTTCTTGCCCGACAAGGCGATTGACCTGATTGACGAGGCGGCGTCCAAAATCAAGATTGAGCTCGATTCCAAACCCGAGGTGATGGACAAGCTCGACCGGCGCCTGATCCAGTTGCAGATTGAGCGCGAAGCCGTCAAACGCGAAAAAGACGAGGCCTCGAAAAAGCGCTTTGAGTTGATCAACGACGAGATCAAATCGCTGCAAAAAGAGATTGCCGATCTGGATGAAATCTGGAAGGCTGAAAAAGCCCAGGCACAGGGCAGCAAGACCATCATGGAAGAGATCGAAAAAGTCCGCTTCCAGATTGAAGACCATTCGCGCAAGGGCGATTTCAACAAGGCTGGCGAGTTGCAATATGGCACCCTGCCGGGCCTGGAAAAGCAGCTCAAAGAAGCGCAAACCGCCGAGGCCGGCAAAGCCAAAAACGCCAAAGACGGTGGCCGCCCGCAACTGCTGCGCACCATGGTTGGCGCGGAAGAAATCGCCGAAGTGGTGAGCCGCGCCACCGGCATCCCGGTGGCCAAAATGCTGCAGGGCGAGCGCGACAAGCTGCTGCAAATGTCCGCCAAATTGCACCAGCGCGTGGTCGGACAAAACGAGGCAATTGAAGCCGTGTCCAACGCCATTTTGCGTTCGCGCGCGGGCTTGTCTGACCCGAACCGCCCCACCGGTTCCTTCCTTTTCCTGGGCCCCACGGGTGTGGGTAAAACCGAGTTGTGCAAAGCGCTCGCAGCGTTTCTGTTCGACGCCGAAGACCACCTGATCCGCATCGACATGAGCGAGTTCATGGAGAAACATTCCGTGGCCCGCCTCATCGGCGCGCCACCGGGGTACGTGGGCTACGAGGAGGGCGGTTATTTGACCGAAGCCGTGCGCCGCAAACCCTACAGCGTGTTGCTGCTGGACGAGGTGGAAAAAGCGCACCCGGACGTCTTCAACGTGCTCCTGCAAGTGCTGGACGATGGCCGCCTCACTGACGGCCAGGGTCGCACCGTGGACTTCAAGAATACCGTGATCGTGATGACCAGCAACATCGGCTCGCAGATGATCCAGGCCATGGTTGGCAAACCGTATGAGGACGTGAAAGACGCCGTGATGGAGGAGCTTAAAAACCACTTCCGCCCCGAGTTTTTGAACCGCATCGACGAAACCGTGGTGTTCCACAGCCTGGACGCCAGCCACATCGAAAGCATTGCCACGATCCAGATCAAGGTGCTGCAGGCGCGTCTGGCCAAGATGGATTTGACGCTGGAGGTGTCAAAAGCCGCGCTCAAGGAACTCGCCAAAGTGGGGTTCGACCCGGTGTTTGGCGCGCGGCCGCTGAAACGCGCGATCCAGCAGCGCATTGAAAACCCTTTGTCCAAACTGCTGCTGGAAGGCAAGTTTTTGCCCAAGAGCATCATCCCTGTGGACGTGGACCCGATCCGCGCGCCGGGGGAGTTCAGTTTTGCGCGGGTGGTGCATTGAAGTGTGGTTGGCGTCATAATTAACATGGGTGTTAATTATTACGCCAAAATTCGATTGAGCGGAAAATTTTTGGAATTAATGCCGTTTAAGTCAAGTTTTATATAAGTTTATTGCTATTATTTATGTAGCATACCGGGAAATTCTGCTAAATACCGGGACAGGTTGTCGGGGCGCCGTCCTACATGCGAGCCGCTTGTCGCGCTTAAGCTTGGAGGTGTGGATCGATGGACCATCGAATCTGCGTTCCATACCCCATTTATTTAGAGAATCCCTATGAATCTGCTTTTCAACATGAAACTGGCCCTCACCGCTCTTGCCGTGGCGGGTCTCGCTGCATGTGGTGGCGGTGGAGGTGGCAGCAGCGCCGATAGCGGCACATTGCGTCTGGCACTGACCGACGCGCCGAGTTGCGGTTATGACGCGGTCAACATAACCGTTGTGAAGGTGCGCGTGCATAAGAGCAACGGGGCTGGCGACAACGACAGTGGCTGGTCTGAAATCGTGCTCAATCCGGCCCGCCGCCTGAACCTGCTGAACCTGACCAACGGCGTGCTGGACGAACTCGGCCAGACGGCCTTGCCCGCCGGACAATACACCCAACTGCGGCTGGTGCTGGCAGACAACGGCGGTGCGATGCCTTTTGCCAACTCGGTCATTCCCACAGGCGGCGCTGAAGTGGCGCTCAGGACGCCGAGCGGCCAGCAGTCGGGCGTCAAAGCCAACATCAACATCGATATCGCCGCCAACAGGCTCGCCGACTTTGTGCTCGACTTCGACGCCTGCAAATCGGTAGTCGTCGCGGGGAACTCCGGGCAATACCTCCTCAAGCCGGTCGTGTCCGTGATTCCACGCTACATATCCGGTGTTGCTGGTTTCGTGGACCTTGCCACGCTGGCCAATGGCAACACCAGCCTGTCTTTGCAAAAGGCAGGTGTGGTCATCAAGGCTACAACGCCCGACAACACCGGCAAGTTTGTGTTGCAGCCCGTCGCCCCGGGCGCCTACACCCTGGTGATGACGGCGCCTGGGCGCACGACGATGGTCGTCACCAATGTGGCGGTTGGCGCAGACACCGTGACTTCGGTCAATGCGTCCGGCACCGCGCTCATTTCGCCGGCATCCCTGAGTGGAACCGTGACCGGCACCAGCGCGGCCGACGCCTTCGTGCGCGCGCTGCAGCCGCTGACAGGCGGCACCACCATCGAAGTTGCGGGCCGGTATGTGGACAGCACCACGGGCGTCTACAGCTATCCGCTGGTCGTCAACGCCCCGCTGGTGGCGCCTTACGTGCCAGCCCCTGGTCTGCTGTTGTTTGTTGCCGATGCCGCTGTGGCAGGCAAATACACGCTCAAGGCCAGCCTGACCGGC
>JANMMR010000563.1:0-4596 GCA_031373455.1 Rhodoferax sp. | reverse complement strand
GCCCATCTCGAAATCAAGCTGCTTCTTCTGGCCCGCGCGGATGATGCCCCAGGCGGCGTTGTTGTGGATCACGGTGATGACTGGCAGCTTGTAGCGGCGCGCGGTGTCGAGCTCGTTGAGGGTGAAGCCGAAGGAGCCGTCGCCGGTGATGTTGACCACGGGCCGCCCCGGGTGCTGCAGTTGCAGCGCCATGGCATAAGGCAGGCCAAAACCCAGATGGCTCATGCCGGGCTCGTGGAAGCGCGTTCGCACGGCAAACACGGGCGTGAAGTCGTTGCTCCAGAAGGTGGTGTGGCCGCCGTCGTACACGGCCAGCGCGTCGGCGGGCAGTGTTTTGGCAATCGCCTGGGCCAACGCGGCGGGGTGCATTACTTCTGTAACTTCGCTGGCCAGGGCATTCAAAGCGGATTCATACGTGGCGCGTGCGGCCCGCCTCTGGCCCAGCCAGCCCGGCTCAACATTCAACGCGGGGCTCCCACCCAAGGCAGCCAAGGCAGCAAGCAGGTCGTCCAGCGCCAGCGCCGCATCCGCCTGCAGCGCCACCTCGTGCACAGCCGGGTGGCCCAGCGCCGAAGGGTCGATGTTGATGTTGACCAGGCGGTGCTGGCGCCGCGCAAACGGGCCTTTCTCATCCCACATCCACGACGAAAACCGGCAGCCCACAGCAAGGATCACGTCGGCCTGCTCAAAAGCCTGGCGAACGGCTTCACCGGCAATCAGGCCGCCATGGCCGATGAAATGCGGGCTGTTGCTGGGCACAACACCCAAAGCCATCTGCGTGGGCACCACGGGGGCGTTCAGCAAGGCGGCCAATTGGCGCACCTGCGGCGCGGCGCCACTGGTGATCACGCCGCCACCGGCCACGATCAGCGGCCGTTTGGCCGCGTGCAACAACGCAACCGCATCGTGCACGCCTTGCGCGTTCGGTCGCGGCCCGGAGGTGGCGCGGTAACGGGCGAGAGGCAGGTCAAATTCATCATCGGCAAACTCGCAGACCCCCGAGAGCACGTCTTGCGGAATGTCCAGATGCACCGGGCCGGGCCGGCCACCCAACGCTTCGCGAAAGGCGCGGCGCGCCAGCTCGGGGATGCGGCGGGCGTCAATCACCGTGGCGTTCCATTTGGTGATGGGGGCCATCACGGCGCGGGTGTCCAGGTCCATGAACATGCCGCTGTGCGGGTAGGCCGCTGCGCGGTGCTGGTTGGTGGTGATGGCCAGCAGCGGCAGGTTGTTGCCGAAGGCCACACCCATGCCGCTGGCCAGATTCAGCCCGCCGGGGCCCATTTCGCCCAGTGCCACGGCCATTTGGCCCGAACCCGCGTGCACGGCTGCTGCCATCATCGGCCCCGCCGCCTCGTGGCGCACACCGACATAACGGATTGAGGATTGCTGTGAGATGGCGTGGATCAACGGCGCCAGCTTGCCGCCTACGATGCCAAATACAAACCCAATACCCTCCGCCTGCAATACACGCACCAGCGCCTGAGCGCCTGTCAACTGAAGCACGGGTTTAATCCTCGGCTGTAAAGCCAGTGGCCTTGGCTGCGGCAGCCCAGTGGGCCGTGTCGCGCTTGAGCAAGGCCGCAAACTCTTCGGGCGACTGGTGCAAGGGCTGCAAGCCGTTTTTGGCCAGCGATTCGATGAATTCGGGCGTTTGCAGGGCTTCGCGCACCAGGGCGTTGAGCCTGCGCACGGTGTCCATCGGCGTTTTGGCGGGCACATACCAGCCCAGGGCTTCGAGCATGGCGATGTCTTTGTAGCCCACTTCAACCATCGTTGGCACCTCGGGCAAAAAGGGAGAGCGCTGCGGGGTGGTCATGGCCAGCGAACGCAGCTTGCCCGTGCGGATGTGCGGCAGCACCTCACCCACCACGTTGAAGCTCACCGGAATCTGCCCGCCCATCACGTCCTGCAACAGCGGCGCACCGCCCCGGTAGGCCACGCTGGTCAGTTCCACGCCCGAAGCGCGGGACAACATCATCCCGGCAAAATGCAGCGCCGAGCCTGCCGCCGGCACTCCATAGTTGGCCAGCTTGGGGTTGGCTTTGGCCCATTTGAGGTACTCCTCCACCGTCTTGATCTCGGCGGGCAAACCTGGCCCGGCGGTGAACGAGAAGGCGTAACTCACGGTGGACGTGACCGGGATGAAGTCCGCTACCGGGTCGTAATTGAGCTTTTTGTAGGTGTTGGGGTACAGCACCATGGGCGAGCTGGGAATCTGCAGGATCGTCAGGCCATCTGGCGCGGCGCGTTTGACGTATTCCACGGCAATGCGCCCGCCCGCGCCGGTTTTGCTCTCCATCAGCACATTGGCGGCGTATTTGCCACGCAGCTTTTCAGCCAGCGGGCGCGCCACAAAATCGCCCATGCCGCCCGCCGGAAAGCCGGAGATGATGAAGGCGTTGCCGGGGACCTGGGCGCGCACGCCAGGCGCGAGCGACAAGGAAGCGGCAGCAGATGCGCCAGCTTGCAACAGGGAGCGGCGGTTGATCATGGAGAGTCTCCTGGGTAAATTCCAAATACCCGGACGATACGGCACCCGGGGGAAATGCACATGGACGAAAAGGCGGTATCCCTGTAAATTTCCGGCATTCTGTTGCCTGCCATGAAAACTTCTTCTCCCCTGCTGCTGGTTCCCTTTCGCGAGGTGCGCCACGACCAGCCCGACGACGTGCTGCATTACGAGCCCATCAACGTGCGCGCCCGGCTGCACCAATGGACAATTCCGGCACACCGGCATGAGGGGCTGCACCAGTTCCAGCTTTTGCTGCGCGGCTCCGTGCAGGCCACGCTGGATGGGGCGCCGCAAGTCCTGTACGCGCCGATGGCCTTGATGGTTTCTCCCGGCGTGGTGCATGGGTTTGTGTACGAGCAAGACAGTGCCGGCCACCAGGTTACCCTGCCCACCGAGGCTTTGCGCGGCTACTTCGCCCATGCGCCGGCGCTGCTGGAACGGCTGGCGCGGCCGATTCTGGTGGCGGCCCCCGAGATGGCGAGCCACGCTGCGCTGTGTGAGGGGCTTTTCGATGCCCTGGCCAGCGAGTTTCAGGCCCACCAGGCCGGCCGGGCCGAAGCGCTGCACGGCCACGCCATCCTGCTGGCCTTGTGGTTTCTGCGCCAAGACGCCACCACGCTCGCGCCGTCGCGCCGCCAGGCCCTGCGCGACACGCTGCCGCAGCGTTATCGCCTGCTGCTGGAGCAACACATCCGCATGCAGGAGCCGGTGAGTTTTTATGCCGGCAAACTCGGCGTGACGGCCGACCACTTGAGCCGCGTGTGCCGTGCCACCACGGGCACCAGCGCGCTGGAAATATTGCATGAACGCGTGGTGCTGGAAGCGCGGCGTCTGCTGGTGTACACGCCGGCGCCGGTGGTGGCGGTGGCGCGCGAGCTGGGGTTTGACGACCCGGGTTATTTCAGCCGCTTTTTCAGCAAGCTCACGGGGCAGTCGCCCAGCGCCTACCGGGCGGCTGTGGCGCAGGGCAATGGCTTGCGGCCGGACCAGCCAGGGGGCGCATCGGGAGTATCGGGTGCGTCAACGGCGGCCTCGCCCCGCTGATTTCAACCGGCTCCTATTACCCGCGCGCATGGGGAAAATTCAAAATAATTAACATGGGTGTTAATTATTTTGAGAAATTGGCCAAAAATGCAAAAATCATGAAGAAATCGGCATTCAAGTCACAAAAAATATGGGTTTATTGCTATATATATAATAGCAACTGATATTTGTTCGCAACTGGGCTTGGGGCACTGCCACACTCACTTGCGCCCCTCACCTTCGCCCTTTTTGCGCTTCTCATCCTCATCCGCCGTCGCTTCTGGCTCAGGTCTCGGCCCGCGCCCGCGAGCCTCCCAGCCTGGTGGCGCGGCTGCAGGTGCGGCGGCGGGTGCACCTGCAGGCACGGCTGCGGGCGCTTTTGCCACAGCAGCTTTGGCCTCTTCGGCTTTGGCCGCAGCAACTTTGGCGGCTGCGGCTTTGGCAGCGTCTGCCCGGGCCGCTTCTGCGCGCGCGGTATCGGCCCTGGCATTTGCGACCTTTGTTGCCTCGACCCTGGCCGCTTCCGCCCGGGCGGCCTCGGCTTTGCTGGCTTCGGCTTTGGCAGTTGCGGCTTTGGCCACGTCGGCTTTTGCGGCTTCTGCCTTGGCGGCGTCTACTTTGGCTGCTTCGGCGCGGGCGGCCTCGGCTTTGCTGGCCTCGGCTTTGGCGGCTGCGGCTTTGGCCGCGTCTGCTTTTGCGGCCTCAGCCTTGGCCGCGTCGACCTTGACCGCTTCGGCGCGGGCGGCCTCGGCTTTGCTGGCCTCGGCTTTTGCGGCTGCGGCTTTTGCCGCGTCAGCTTTGGCGGCCTCAGCCTTGGCAGCGTCCACCTTCGCCGCTTCGGCGCGGGTGGCCTCTGCTTTGCCGGCTTCGGCTTTTGCTGTCGCAGCGGCAGCGGCAGCCTTGGCCGCGTCGGCTTTGGCCGCTTCCTCTTTCGCGGCGTCAAGCTTGGTGCTTGCCGCCTTTGCGGCCTCCACCTTGGCTGCTTCTGCCTTGGCAGCGTCTACCTTGCTGGCTTCGACCTTGACTGCAGCGGCTTTGGCGGCTTCCGCTTTGGCTGC
>JANMMR010000544.1:0-1603 GCA_031373455.1 Rhodoferax sp. | reverse complement strand
GCCCATGAGCTGCTCGGGCGTTCCGATCATGGCGCCGCTTCTGAGTGTGGACAAATTGCGTTGCGCGCGCGAGGGGTGTTCAATCAAGGCCTGCACCATGTTGGGTGTGCCATACATGATCGAGCAGCGCTCCTGCTCGATCAGGGCCAGCGCTTCGCCCGCGTCGAAGTGCTCCTGCAGCACCACACAAGCGCCGTGCGACAGGATGTTGGGCATCGCATTGACGCTGCCGAAACTCCAGAACAGCGACACCGCGAGCCAAAGGCGGTCTTCAGGGGTGACTTTCTGGCGCTCACCAATGTTCCAGGCGTTGCGGATCCAGTTCTGGTGGTGCAACAAAATGCCTTTGGGCGCGGCCGTGGAGCCCGAGGTGTAGAGCAGGAGTGCGGTATCGGCTGGGCTGACAGCGCGGCCTGCCGCTTCAACCTGCGCAAGCGGCACTTCGCCGCTTTTGGCCAACAACTCGCCCCAGGTGATCCCGCTTGCTGCGGTGCCCCCGGGCCCGGTGGGCAGCCAGACCGTGCCGCGCAGTTGCGGCAGGTTTTCCGCGTGAGGCTGCATTTGGTCCAGCATGGCGCGGTAGTCGTTTTTGCGGAAACGTTCAACCGCAATCAGGAATTTGACCTCGGCATGGGCCAGCGCGTATTGCATTTCACGGGGCGTTGCCCAAGTGTTCAGGCCAACGGCCGTGGCGCCAAGCTGTTGCAGCGCCAGAAAGGCGACGATCCATTCGGGCCGGTTGTCCATCAAAATGGCCACGTGGTCACCTTTGCGCACGCCCACTGCAGCAAAGCCGCGGGCGGCCTGGAGGGTCTCGTCGCGCAGTGCACGGTACGTCAGGCGCCGCCCGCTGCCGACAACGGCCTCGCGGTCGGCAAAGCGGCGGGCCTGCTCTTCGAGCAGGGCGGGAATGGTGGTGCTAGTGGGCATGTTCGCCATGGTGTCAGGCGTTCATGCGCGGCAGCACCTGCTCGGCCATCAGGACCATGGACTGGCGGGCCAGGGCCCGGTCGGTCCAGTCAACACCGGCGTACAGCAAGGTGCCAAATTCACCGGTTTCCTCCTTCAGCGCGTGCAGTTGGTCAGCCACTCTGGCGGGCGAGCCGTGGATCACCAGCTTGTTGATGACGTCTTCGAGCGTCACGCTGTCGTCGGTCGCCTTCGGGTCGGACTTGAACACGCCCAGCGCGCCACGCCGTTTGAGTTTGCTGAACAAGGAG
The DNA here is from genome assembly GCA_031373455.1 of Rhodoferax sp. Lineage (GTDB taxonomy): Bacteria > Pseudomonadota > Gammaproteobacteria > Burkholderiales > Burkholderiaceae_C > JANYCG01. The sequence goes on along the minus strand of JANMMR010000544.1, from coordinate 383 downwards.
CGGTAGTAGTAGTAATAAGGGCCATCGCTGCCCAGGGCATACGCAGCGGCGGTGGCGTCGTCTTTCCCCACAAAGACCGTCTTGGCAATGCGCCAGTCGGCCGGTTTTGGTTCGCGGCCAACTCTGACGCAGCCCTCAACATATTTGCCCCAGTGTGACGCAACCCATTTGGGCAGGAGGAAGTTGGCGGAAATGGGGTCCCAGCCGCGCGCAGCAGCCTCGGTGATGCCTTGGGAAAACGGGGCAACCGCCGTCACCACAATCGGCGGGTGGGGGCGCTGCAACGGCATCGGGATGGTGCCCATGCCGGTTTCCGCCAGGAAAGTGCGCTCGGTGGAGACGTTCCAAAAGGAACCCTTGATGTTGTAGGGTGGTTTGCTGGC
>JANMMR010000529.1:0-12604 GCA_031373455.1 Rhodoferax sp. | reverse complement strand
GCCAGGACCGGGAAGCGCCCCGGGAATACCTGGAGCGCGAGAGCCACTACGTGTGGGGCAAACGGTACTTGATGAAGGTGGCAGTGGCTGACGGCGCGTCCTCGGTTGGGCTGAACCATCGTCAACTCGTGCTCAGCCTGCGACCCGACACAAGCGATACCCGGCGGGGCGAGATTCTGGACGCTTGGTACCGGGCACAAATCAAAATGGCCATGCCAGCCCTGCTGGCGCGTTGGCAGCCATTGATGGGTGTGAGGCTCGGCCGCTTTTACGTGCAGCGCATGAAAACAAAATGGGGCAGCTGCACCCCTTCAGCCCGGTCCATCCGCCTGAACACCGACTTGGCAAAAAAGCCGCCGGGCTGCCTTGAATACATTGTGGTTCACGAGTTGGCGCATCTGCTGGAGCCGACCCACAACGCCCGGTTCATGGCCTTGATGGACCACTTTTTACCCAACTGGCGGCAGTCGCGCGACGACTTGAACCGCTTGCCACTGCGGCACGTGGATTGGAGCTACTGAATGGAAGTCCGCTGGAAGAGGTAACAGTCTTAACCAGCGTCCTCATTCGCCACCGCCAGAAACGGGTTCACCACGCGTAAGCTGCCCTTGATCAACTGGTGGTGCTGCAAGTCTTCGGTGTAGAGCGTGTCGCAGCCTGCCTCAAGTGCGCTGGCGATGACCAGGCTGTCGTAGAAGCTGTAGCCGGTTTGGCCTTGAAGATCCAACGCGGCATGGAGCAGCTCTGCACTGGAGGCGACCCGGTTGAGCGGGTGCATCGCCGCATCGATGAACTGGCTGCATTGTTCGCCAGTAAAGCGCTGCGCAAACTTGCGGGTGCTGACATTGGCAAACTCCTGCATTACCTGGTAGCTGATGCAGCCCTGGTGGCTGCCCAATGCCGTCTCGATCAGCTGCAGGGCGCGCTGCTTTTTCAAAGGCTCGCTGGCGAGCAGGCCATAGACAAAGATGTTGGTGTCAAGAAAGAACATCAGCAAAAACTTCAACGCTGGTTCATTTCGTCCCGCGAGAACACGCGCCCGGGGTCCACCGCTGCAAGCTCGGCCACCAAGGAACGAAAACGCGCCACTGCGGCTGTATCCTGCTCGCCCGCAAAGGCTTCCAGCCATTTGCGGAATTCCACATTGAGCGAGGTCTGCGCGGCTTCAGCTTTTGTGCGGGCGCGGGCGATGAGCTGGTCGTCGGCGGAGAGGGTGATGTTACGAATCATGGCTCATACAGTGTACACTGTTTTATACAATAGTGCGCAATATATGAGCCTTCTTCATGTGTTTTCCTCGGAAAAGCTGGCAAGCCGGTGTATTCGATCTGACCCTGGCCGGAACGGGAGTAATTTCGTTCATACCCAATTTGGGGTTTATCGGATGACTGGAATGGCAAAAAAACCAGTTTCAGCGTTAAATCTGCATTAAAGTCTCGTATTTATTCAATAGTTTGCTATATATAACATAGCAATCAACTGAATTTACGTCAAGGAATCACAACCACCCCAACCGGGTTTGGCCCAGTCGGGATCGCCGCACCAAGCGATGTCAATGACGAGCCCGAGCCGCCGATGCTGAAGGCGGACACGTTATTGCTGACGTAATTGGTCACGTACAGATAGTTTCCTGACGGGGCCACCGAGACGCCGCGCGGGTTGCTGCCCGCCGTGGCGGGTGAGCCGGAAAGGGTCAAGGCGCCGGTGGTCTGGTTGATGGAAAAAATTGAAACGTTGTTGCTGGTGGTGTCGCTGGTGGTGTACAGGAACTGCCCGTTCGGATGCACGGCCACTGACCAGGTGCCACCGCTGCTGGCCGTGTTCGCACAGCCGACGCTGCTCAACACGCCGGTGGTGGTGTTGATGCCAAAGGCGCAGATGCCGCCGCTGCCACTGACGACATAGGCAAACCGCCCGGTCGGGTCAATCACCAGGGCGTTGGCCGATGTGACTACGTTGGTGAGGCTTTGAATCTGTGTCAAGGCGCCCGTGGTGGTGTTCACGCTGAAGGCGGTCAATGCGAAATTGGACTGGTGGGCGGTGTAGACGAAGTCCATCGTCGGGTGGGCGGCAATGGCATAGGGCAGGCCGTTTTGAGTGGATACCGGCGGGCTGGACGCCAGCACGCCACTGCCGTTGATGGCAAAGGTCTGCACGGTATGGAAGCCGTAATTCGCCGTCCAGAGAAACCTGCCCAGCCGGTCCATGGCGACGCCGTAGGAGTTGTTGGACTGCGGCGAACTCAGGGGAATCAGCGTGACGGCGCCGGTGGTGTTGTTGACGTCAAACGCCTGAACGGTGCCGCCAATGGCATTGGTCACATAGGCGACGCTGTGGTTTGGCAACTGGGCAAAAGCCCAGGGCGTGTTGCCGGCGTTGACATTGCTCAGGAATGACAAGACACCCGTCGACGGATTGGCCCGGTACACCGACAAGGCGTTGTTCCCATTGGTCACGCCGCTGTTGGCCACCAGCACCAGCGGCCCGACTGACACACAGGTCACCGCGACATTGGTGATATCTGCGTTGGCAACGGTGCCCGTGCCGTTCGCCACGGAGCAGGTCGAGCCCGAGGGTTGCGTCAAAACTGTCACCGCGTAGTTGGTGTTCGCAGCAAGTTTTGTGGCAAAGCTGAACGCGCCGCTGACCGTGAACGCCAGGTTGTCGCCGCCGTTGTTTTGCAATACCAGGCCAGTGCCGGCCAGGCCGCTGACGGTGCCGCCAATGCTGAAGGTCGGGATACAGGTGACCGCCACATTCGTCACGTTGCCGCTGGCTGTTCCAGCGCCGTTCGTGACCGTGCAGGTCTGGCCTGCAGGCTGGGTGAGCACCGTCACGTTGTAGGGTGCGCCTATGCCGACAGTGTTGGAAAACGTGAAATTGCCGCTCGCGGCAACAGGCGTGAAGTTGCCGCCGTTGTTCTGCAACACCAGTCCAGCACCGGTGAGGCCGCTGACCGCACCGCCGACGGTGAAGAAGGCCGTGGGCACGGGGACGCCGCTGTTCACCACCAAGCCGTCGCCAACATTGCTGCTGGAGTAATTGCCGTAGTCCCATCCCGTCACGGAGCCATTGGTGCTTGAATGGGCAACGCCGGGGCAATCGTAGTGGATGATCACTGAAAAACGGTTCTGCGCAGGCAGGGTGTGGTCAAACGGAAAATCGAAAGTTTCCGTGCCAATCAACCTGCCTCCGCCGGAACTGACCGCCAACGCGGGGGTCTTGGTCTGGACGATGATCGGCTGGCTCCAGGTGCGGGCGGCAGAACCCACATAGGTGAAGCGGCGCAGATCTGCTGTGACGTTGATGCAGTTGCCCGGGACGCCGAAATGCGTGGTGAATTGCAGGGTGGCCGCTTGATTCACCTGGCGGCTGCCCATGTCGCCACGGATCTGGTCGATGGATCCGGTTTGCACCATGGCCGTTGACGGTGTAGCCGTTATGGTTGCAAAGCTGCCGGCATGTGAGCACCAGTATGGGTCGCTGCTCATGGCGGTCGGGATGAAGCAAACCGTCCCGATCAACAGGTTGGAGAAACTGTTGCGGGTCCACTCGGCCATGCCATTGACCACCTGCGCTTCCAGCAGTTTCCAGCCTTCGCCCTGGCTGGCCATGAAAACCAGCGGGGTCGCGGCGCCAGCGGGCATGGGCGCCCGCACCGTTACCAGGCTGTTGAACGTGATGCCGTGGGGCGTGAGTTCATACACATAACCGGCCGCCGGGTAGGCCTCTGGTGTCGCTGGCGCGCCTGCAGAGGAGCGGGCAATGCCAATGGTGGTGTCCGCATTCAGTGCTCCCGGTGGAATGATGACCTGCACGCCGTCAGGCCCGGTCAAAGTGCCACCGGCGGCACCGATCACGGCGCTGGCCGAGGTGGCCGGAACCGGCGCCGTTCCTGAGCCACCGCCGCAGGACACCAGGAGGGCCGCAGCCGCAGCCACCAGGAATCGCGCGAGCGAACTCCGCAAGGCCGATCTGTGAACGGGAACTGGGTGTGGGAATCCGGGTTGGCGGTCAAAACTTGACATGACGAACTCCTGTGGGGCTGCCGGGTGTGACAGCCACAGGTTACGAACTGTTAAAGCTTTGTAACAGTGCCGAAAGTCACGATTTGGAGGGTTTGGCTGGGTTGGCCGGTATGGCCGGTAGGGTGGCTATGGCCGCCGCCAGCGCGGCCAGCAAGGCTGCTGCCGAAACCGGCTTGAACAAAACCGGCAGGCCGGAATCGCGCACCCGCTGCAGGCGCTCGGCCGAGGTTTCACCGGTTACCACCAGGAGCGGCAACTGCGGCGCAAACTGGCTGCGCAGGCGCTGAGCCAGCGCCAGGCCATCCACGCCATTGGCCAGCCGGTAGTCGCAGATCATGGCGTCCAGCGGGGCACCGTCGGCGGCTTTTTGCCGGAAGGCGGCAGTGGCCTGGTCCTCGTCGCGGGCCACGCGCAAGTGCACGCCGTGGGCGCCCAGCAAGGCGGCCATGGCGTCGCCAATATCGCCTTCGTCTTCGATCAGCAAGACATGCTGCGGCAGTGCCGGTGCCGTTGCTGGCGGGCCTGCGGTCGGGTTTGCCATTGGCGGCGCCTCGGCTTGCACCGGCGAAGGTGAGAGCGATGGCGTGGTTACAGGTGCGGAGGCGCCAGGCAATGTCACGCGGAAGCGGCTGCCACGCCCGGGTCTGGATTGCAGGGCTACCGGGTGGTCCAGCAGGGCCGACAGGCGCCACACGATGGACAGGCCAATGCCCAGGCCCTGGGTGCGGTCGCGCCCCGGGTTGTTGATTTGGTAGAACTCCTGGTAGATCAGGTCCTGGTGTTGCGGCGCAATGCCGGCGCCGGTGTCGATCACGTCGACCCACACCTGGGCACCGGCCGGCGTCTCGCGCGCCCGCGCCACCACCAGCACGCCGCCTTGGGTGGTGTATTTGATGGCGTTGTCGACCAGGTTGGACAGGAGCCGCTGCAGCAGGTGCGCGTCAGACTTGACCCACAGCGGCGAGGCGCGCAGGCGCAGCTGCAGGCCTTTCTCTTCGGCCAGGGAGGCGAACACCGGGTTCATTGACTGCAACACGGCGTTGAGCGACACCGCGCGCAGTTCGGGTGTGATCACCCCCGCATCCAGGCGCGAGACGTCGAGCATGGTGTCCAGCGACGTGCCCAATGCGTTCACCGCGCGCATCAGACGGGTGGCATTGGTGTGCTGGGGCTGGCCCTGCAGCTCTTTTTCCATCACCGCGCCAAACAGGGCAATGGCATGCAGCGGCTGGCGCAGGTCATGGCTGGCCGAGGCGAAAAAGCGGGTTTTCTCCTCGCTCACCTTTTGCGTGACGGCCATTTGCCGGGCCAGTTCCTCGGCCAGCGCTTCTTTCTCAAAACGCGACAGCAGCGCCTCGTTGAGCACACGGTTTTGTTGCCGCGCAAAGTCCAGCGTGGCCAGCAGGTGCACGGCGGCCAGAGCGGCCAGCGTGACATGCAGCGCGCCGCCGTGCCACAAAAGCGCCGAGATCAAACCCAGCACCATCGGCAACACAAACGACAACAGCGAAGGCCACAACGCGCCCACAGCAGGCACGCCGCCGCTGGCCAGGCCCAGCATCACCAGCATCATCAGGCAGGTCATCGCCAGGTCATCGGCCGGCAGGAAAAGCCAGGGCGCCAGGCCCCAGACCGCGCTGTATATAAAAATCAGTTTGCTGTGGCGGCTGGCCCAGAATTCGCTGTGCTGGGCCGCCAGCGGGTCTTTGTAATAGGCCGCGTAAAGCGGGCGCCGCAGAATCAGCGCGAAGTTCAGCGCCAGCCAATACAGCGCCATCGGGTCGCGCAGGCGCCAGTAAAAAATGCCGGCCAGCGCGCAGGCCAAGAGGGTGCCCACGATGGTGGAGCTCAGTGAGACGGCATACAGCGCAGCGACCTGCTCGCGCAGCACGTGTTGCGCGGTTTGCGCGTCTGGCGCTGCGCTGGCGAGGGGGGTGCGTCTAAAACCGGGCATGCAGGCAGAATACCGCAGCCAGGCGGGGCGCGGCCGCTACCGCAACTCGCTGATGAGTTGCGCGCGCGAGCGCACGCCAAACATCAGCAGCAGTGTCGAGACATGGTTCTTCACCGTGCCTTCACTCAAATGGGCGTGCTCGGCGATTTCGCGGTTCGACTGGCCCGAAAGGATCCAGTCGAGCATCTCGGCCTGGCGCGCCGTCAGGCGCACGTTGCCGCCCTGATGGGTGCGCACCACGCGCGCCGTGTCATGCGCCTCGCGCGGCGAGCCCGCAGCGTTCAATGCCGATGCAGCCGCCGTGCCGTTCAGCAAGCCGTCCTGCAATTCACCGGATGCGCCTTTGAGGCTGAGCAAACCGAGCGAACGGATGTAGGCCACCACCTGCTGCAAGTCGCCCGATTTGGTGAGGTAGGCCCGCGCGCCGTGGGCCAGCGCCTCGCGCACCATGGCCGGGTCGCTCACACCCGAGAGCACCACCAGCGGCGCCTGCGGGAACTGGCCGAGGAAAGTGGTCAAACCCGAGAGGCCGTGTGCATCGGGCAAATGCAAATCCAGCAACACCAGGCGGATGCTTTCGCGCTCGTTGCGGTAAACATCCAGTGCGCCTTGCAAGGTGCGCGCCTCAAACACCTTCACGCTGGCGTGGTTCGCCGCAGCCTGCGCCTGCACCAGGGTTTGCAGCCCCAGGCGCACGAGTTCGTGGTCGTCCACCACGAGGAGGCCAGCGGGCGCGGCTGCACTGGCCGGGTCAGCCTGGTTGGCCAGGCCGGCCAAGCTGTCGTGGGGCAGCGCAGTGGCAGCGTTCATCGCACCATCTTAGAGCCTTGGCGCGGGTTGGGGGAGTGAAGAAAGTCATGGTGCGCATCAAAGTACCTTCAAGGCGCCATCATGGGGCTACGGAGGCGCCCTGAATCCTGTGGCGCTGGAGCGCCTGGGCGACGAATCCGCTCGACTTCATGGATGTTACGAACGCACTCAAATAAGCAGCTGCGGCTTCAGCCAGGGTTTTGTTGCAACCCATGGCCTGCTCGATCACCATGAAGCGCCCGGGCAGCAGGCGAAGCCCCGGCTTGCTGGCGACCTCGGCTTCGAGCATCTGGCGGATGCCGGCCAGCGCCTCGAGTTGTTGCGATTCAAACGCCGCCACTGCGCCGGCTGCGCCATCGCTGCGCACGATTTCTGCGGCTTTGAGTTCGCGCGTGAGGAACAGGTCGTACGCGCTGCCCTGGCCCACGGCCACCCGTTGCCCGGCGGCGTCGACCTGCGCGTTGGATTGCAGCGGGGAATCTTGCCGCACGAGGTAACTGCCTTCGATCAACACGTAAGGCGCGGTAAAGCGGATGCCGGCGCCGCGCAACGGGTCGATGGCGAAGAAACCGATGTCAGCCTGGCCCCGGGTGACCGCCTCGACCGATTTGGCCGCGCCGTCGAAGACCACCAGCTCCAGCGCCACGCCGAGCTGCCGGGCAAACGCCTGAGCCAGGTCGATCGACACGCCAGAAGGCGCACCCGTGGCCGCGTCGCGCTTGGCCAGGACCGGGTTGCCCAGGTTGATCGCGGCGCGCAGTTTGCCCGCGGGAGCGAAAGTTTGGGTAAGGTGTGGACCGGTAGTCATGGCGTGGCAGTGGTTTTTGAGGTGAATTCTATTGCTATACAAATAATAGCAAACAATGGCCATTCCACGTGACTTGATGGGCTGAAAATCATCAAATTTCCGAAAATATGACAAAAATTCTCCAATAATTAACACCCATGTTAATTATTGGAGAATTTCGGCAATAAATTAACATGGGTGTTAATTGTTGAGAAAAAATCCTGCGCTCTTGATCCCCGCGATTGTCAACAACAGCGAGCCGAACAAATGCAGCGCCGCCGTGCCCAGCGCCAGGGCATACCGTTGCTGCTGCAGCATGGCGACGACTTCAGCCGAGAAGCTGGAGAAGGTGGTGAGCGCGCCCAGGAACCCGGTGACCAGCGCCAGCCGCCACACCGGATCAAGCTGCGGCAGAGCCTGAAACACCGCCACACAAATGCCCACCAGGTAGCCGCCAATCAGGTTCGCCGCCACGGTGCCCATGGGAATTGCCGCAACCGGGTTGAGCCACAGGCCCAGTCCCCAGCGCGCCAGCGCCCCCGCGCTGGCACCGATGCAGATGGCAAACACGGAAATCATGGGGCAAAGCGATTGGTGGGCCGCTCAGGCGGCTAGTTGGCCATTTGCTGCGGTAGCCAGGTCACGATGCCTGGGAAGATGTAAATGAGTGCCACGGCCACGCACATTAAGAAAAACATGGGCATGGTGACCCGTGCGATCCAGGTGAGCTGGCGCCCGGTCATGCCCTGCAGCACAAACAGGTTGAACCCCACGGGCGGTGTGATCTGCGCCATCTCGACCACCAGCACGATGAAGATGCCAAACCAGATCGGGTCGATACCGGCCGCGTTGATGGTGGGCATGAGCACGCCCATGGTCAGCACCACCATGCTGATGCCGTCCAGAAAACAGCCCAGGATGATGTAGAAAATGGACAGTGCGAAGATCAATTGCGCCTTGCTCAAGCCCAGGCCGGTGATCCATTCGGCCAGATGGCGCGGCAGGCCGATGTAACCCATGGCCAGCGTGAGAAAGGCTGCGCCTGCGAGGATCAGGGCGATCATGCAATACAGGCGCGTGGCGCCCATGAGCGCGTCGCGGAAGGTTGGCCAGTTCATTGAGCCTTGCAAGGCCGAGATGACCAGGGAGCCGACCACACCGACCGCTGCGGCTTCGGTGGCGGTGGCAATGCCGCTGTAAATCGACCCCAACACGGCTGCGATCAGGCACACCACCGGGATCAGGCTGGTGGAGGCCTTGAGTTTTTCCGCCAAGGTGTAATGGCCGTCGGCGGCAGGCACCTGGTCGGGGTTGCGCAGTGCCCACACGCAGATGTAGCCCGAGAACAGCAGCGCCAGCATGATGCCCGGCAACACGCCGGCGATGAACAGTTTGCTGATCGATACCTCGGCTGCCACGCCATAGACGATCATGATGATGGATGGCGGAATCAACAGGCCCAGGGTGCTGGCGCCGGCCAGGGTGCCGATCACCATCGGCTCCGGGTAGCCGCGTTTGGTCAGCTCCGGCAGCGTCATTTTCCCGATGGTGGCGCAGGTGGCGGCGCTGGAGCCGGACACGGCTGCAAAAATGGTGCAGCCAATCACGTTGGTGTGCAAGAGCCGCCCCGGCAAAGCCTGTACCCAGGGCGCCAGGCCCTTGAACATGTCATTCGAGAGCCGCGTTCGAAACAGGATTTCGCCCATCCACACAAAGAGGGGCAGGGCGGTGAGGGTCCAGCTGCTCGACGAGCCCCAGACCGTGACGGCCATGGCGTCGCCGGCCGGGCGGGAGGAAAAAAGCGTGACGGCCAGCCAGGCCACACCGGTGAGCGTGAGGCCAACCCAGACGCCGCTGCCAAGAATCAGCAGAAGTGCGACCAGCAGCAAGGCGGTGATGGTCAGGTCATTCATTGCGCAGGGCCTCGTCGCTGCTGACCGCGACCCGCCGGCCCTGGAGTTCAAGAACGAACTCGTCGATGAATGCAACCGCCAGAATGACCGTGCCCAGCGCCATGGCAATTTGCGGAATCCACAGCGGCGTGGCGTCGCTGCCGGTGGAAATGTCATGAAATGCGCGCGACTGCCAGGCCAGGCGGCAGGCGTAATGGGCGATCACCATGGACAGCACCATAGCGAAACCCAGCGCCCAGATCTCCATGCCCCTTTTCCACCGGCCTTGGAGGGCTGCCAGCAGCAGGGTGACGCGGATGTGCTCACCCCGTTTGAGCGTGTGCGCCAGTGCCAGAAAACCGCTGCCGGCCATCAGATAACCGGCGTAAGCGTCGGTGCCCGGCACGTGGAAATTGAGCTGGCGCCCGGCAATGGAGAGCAAAACCATGGCGAGCAAGGCCACCATAAAAAGCGCGGCCAGGGCGGCCGCGCTGTTGTAGATCGAATCGAGCGCCTTGCGCATCAGGCCGGCGCGTCAGGGCTTGAGGTACGCGTCAATCAGTGCCTTGCCTTCGGGCCCGGCCTTGTCGAGCCATTCCTTGAGCATCACGTCGCCCACCTTTTTCATGTCGGCCTTGAGTGCTGCGCTCGGGGCGACGATGTTCATGCCGTTGGCTTTGAGCGTGTCCAGTGATGCCGTGTTGGTTTTTCTGGAGGCTGCCAGGCCGCGCGCTTCGGCGTCGGCGCCGGCTTTCATGAGGGCTGCTTTGGTCGGTGCGTCAAGGGCGTCAAGCGCGGCTTTGTTGATGATCACGACGTTTTTCGGCAGCCATGCCTGTGTGTCGTACCAGTACTTCACGTGTTCGTAGGTCTTGGTGTCGACGCCGGTGGAACCCGAGGACATGTAGCTGTCCACCACACCGGTAGCCAGTGCCTGCGAGAGTTCCGCCGCCTGGATCGTCACCGGCTGTGCACCCACCAACTCGGCGATGCGCGAAGTCTGCGGGTTGTAGGCGCGCCATTTCACACCCTTCAGGTCAGCGGCCGAATTGATCGGCTTTTTGACGTAGATGCCCTGCGGCGGCCACGGCACCGCGTACAGCGGCACCATGCCCTGCTCCGCGAGTTTCTTCTCAAACAGGGGCTTTTGCAGGCGCCAGAGCTTGACGGCTTCGTCGTAACTGTCGGCGACGAAAGGCAAGGCGTCTGCGCCGAACAAAAGCCACTCGTTGCTGAAATTGGAAATCAGCACTTCACCAATCTGCGCTTGTCCGCCCTGCACCGCGCGTTTGATTTCCGGAGCCTTGAAGAGCGAGCCATTCGCATGCACTGTGATTTTGAGCTTGCCGCCCGTCGCTTTGTCAACGTCATTGGCGAACTCCTGCAGGTTGACGCTGTGGAAATTGGTGGCCGCGTAACCGGCGGGCAGGTCCCATTTGGTTTGGGCGTAGGCGCTCGTGCCAAGCGCCAGCGTGGCGGCAATCAAGGCTGCTTTGAGTTTCATGGGGACTCCTGTGCTCTATTCGGGTTGACGAAAAGGGAGGCGAATAAATTGGTTCGCGGGGCTGTAGGATATAAGCAAATTGCAGGCCACCATCCCCGGACATACCCCGAACGGATGGTGAATCCATTCCACTTCCAGACTTTGACGCATCCGATGCAAGCCACCCTCACTCCGGCCACCCCGCGCAAATGGCAATTCTGGGTCGACCGTGGCGGCACCTTCACCGACGTGATTGGCAAGCGGCCCAACGCAGATGGCAGCTACAGCTTGCTGACGCACAAGCTACTGTCTGAAAACCCGGAGCATTACCGGGACGCCGCCGTCGCCGGCATCCGGCATTTGCTGGGTTTGGGCAAGGACGAAGCCGTCACACCGGCGCTGGTGGAATGCGTCAAGATGGGGACCACCGTCGCCACCAATGCCCTGCTTGAACGCAAGGGCGAGCCGACGCTGCTGGTGACGACCCGCGGTTTTCGGGATGCGTTGCGCATCGCCTACCAAAACCGGCCTCGCCTGTTCGACCGTCAGATCGTGCTGCCCGAGTTGCTCTATAGGGCTGTGGTGGAAGCGCAGGAGCGTGTGGGTGCGCACGGGGATGTGATCGAAACACTCGATGAACCGCAACTTCGCACGGACCTTTTGTCGCACTACGCAAGCGGTTTGCGCAGTGTGGCCATTGTGTTCATGCACGGCTACCGCTACACGGCGCATGAAAAAGCGGCGCGGCGCATCGCGTGGGAGGTGGGCTTCACGCAGATCAGCACCTCGCATGAAACCAGCCCGATGATGAAGTTTGTCAGCCGTGGCGATACCACGGTGGTGGACGCGTACCTCTCGCCGATCTTGCGGCGCTACGTGGAGCAGGTGGCGGGTGAGATGCCGGGGGTCAAGCTGTTTTTCATGCAGTCCAGCGGCGGCCTGGCCGATGCCCGCGCGTTCCAGGGCAAAGACGCCATCCTGAGCGGCCCGGCAGGCGGCATTGTGGGCATGGCGCGAACTGCCGCCATTGCCGGCCACGGCAAGGTGATCGGCTTTGACATGGGAGGCACATCAACCGACGTGTCGCACTACGCGGGGGAATTCGAGCGCGAGTTTGAAACCCAGGTGGCAGGTGTGCGCATGCGCGCGCCCATGATGAGCATCCACACCGTGGCAGCCGGGGGCGGCTCGGTGCTGGCGTTTGACGGCGCGCGTTTTCGCGTTGGCCCGCAAAGTGCCGGCGCCAACCCGGGCCCGGCGAGTTACCGCCGGGGCGGCCCGTTGGCCGTGACCGACGCCAATGTGATGGTCGGCAAGGTGCAGCCGCGCTATTTCCCCAAGGTGTTTGGCCAAGACGCCAATGAAGCGCTGGACGACAGGGTGGTGCGCGAAAAATTCGATGCACTCGCCGTGCAGACCGGGCGGGCCGCGGAAGACGTGGCCGAGGGCTTCATCAACATCGCCGTACAACAAATGGCCAACGCCATCAAGAAAATTTCGGTGGCGCGCGGGTATGACGTGACGCGTTACACCCTGCAGTGTTTTGGTGGTGCAGGCGGCCAACACGCCTGCCTGGTGGCGGACGCCCTGGGCATGACCCGCGTGTTGGTGCACCCGCTGGCTGGCGTGTTGTCGGCCTACGGCATGGGG
>JANMMR010000525.1:0-8497 GCA_031373455.1 Rhodoferax sp. | reverse complement strand
TGTTTGGCGGGCGCGGGGTGATATTGGGCAGCTTGGTGGGCGCGGTGATTGTGGGCGTGTTCCGCAATGGCCTGACACTGATGGGCGTGGCCTCGGTGTACCAGACACTCATCACCGGCATTCTGGTGATTCTGGCGGTGACAGCCGACCAGCTCTCGCACAAAAAATCACGCTGAGGAGCACGCGCATGAACACCCCAACGTCTCTGGCAAACGCCCCCATCGTCTTCAAGGGCACCGGCATCACCAAGCGCTACGGCCAAGTCACCGCGCTGGACGGCGCCGACTTCGAGCTGCGCGCCGGCGAAATCCTCGCGGTGATCGGCGACAACGGCGCAGGCAAGTCCACGCTGATCAAGGCGCTGTCGGGCGCCATCATTCCCGACGAAGGCACCATCGAGCTGGACGGCAAACCGGTGCATTTCAAATCGCCCATCGAAGCGCGCCGCCACGGCATCGAAACGGTTTACCAGGACCTGGCCGTGGCCCCGGCGATGAGCATTGCCGAAAACCTGTTTTTGGGCCGCGAGCTGCGCCGCCCCGGCATTCTGGGCAGCGTGTTCAGAAGCCTGGACAAAAAGCGCATGCTCGAAGAGGCCGTCACACGCATGAACGACCTGAAAGTCGGCATCCGCTCGATGACGCAGGCGGTTGAAACACTCTCGGGCGGACAACGCCAATGTGTGGCCGTGGGCCGTGCAGCGGCCTTCGCGCAGCATGTGGTCATCATGGACGAGCCCACCGCGGCGCTGGGCGTAAAGGAAGGCAACATGGTGCTGGAGTTGATCCGCCGCGTGCGCGACCGCGGCCTGCCGGTGATCTTGATCAGCCACAACATGCCGCATGTGTTTGAAGTGGCTGACCGCATCCACATCCAGCGCCTGGGCCGCCGCGCCGCCGTGGTCAACCCCAAAATGATCAGCATGAGTGACACCGTTGCGGTGATGACCGGCGCCAAGTCGGTCGATGAGCTGCCGGCGTCTGCCCTGGCCTGATGGCTGCGCTTGACGCCGGCGTGGCGCGCCCGCCCCCGCTCATCCGGGCGCGTGGCTCCAACCACGTGGGCATGCGCCAGTTCAATGAACGCGTGGTGCTGCAGGCGGTCCGCCAACATGGCAGTTTGCCCAAAGCCGAGCTGGCCCGGCTCACCAGCCTCTCCTCGCAAACCATTGGCCTGATCACCGCCCGGCTGGAGGAAGACGGTTTGCTGGTCCGCCATGGGCCAGTGCGAGGCCGCGTTGGCCAGCCGTCGATTCCGCTGGCGCTCAATCCCGACGGCGCGTTTTCCATCGGCATCAAGATCGGCCGGCGCAGCGCCGACTGGCTGCTGGTCGACTTCACCGGCCAGGTGCGCAGCCGCAAGACCTTGCCGTATGCGTTTCCGGATGCCAAGATACTGTTGCCCGCGCTCAAGGCCAACATGCTGGCGCTCCAGGGCGAGTTGGGCAAGCACGCGCCCCGGCTGTGTGGCGTGGGTGTAGCTGCGCCCTTCCTGCTCGGCGGCTGGCACAGCCTGATGGGCCTGCCAGACGCGGAGGCCCGGCACTGGAACGACATCGACCTCAGCGCCGCCGTGCAGGCCATGACCGAGCTACCGGTGAGCTTCGCCAAAGACACCTCGGCCGCCTGCGTGGCCGAGCTGGTGGCCGGGCGCGGGCGAGACTTGAAGAGTTTTCTGTACCTGTTTGTCGACACCTTCGTGGGTGGCGGGCTGGTCATCCACTCGCACCTGCACAGTGGCTTGCATGGCAACGCGGGCGCCGTGGCTTCGCTGCCGCTGGCCGTGGCGAACGCGGATCCCGCCGCGCCCATGCCGGCGCAACTCATCGACCAGGCGTCTTTGTGGGATCTCGAGCAAGGTTTTGTGTCGAAGGGGCTGGACCCCCAAGCCGCTTACGACGAGCGCGCCACCCAAATGCCGTTTTTGCAGGAAACGCAAGCCTGGGTCAAACGCGCGGCACTGAGCCTGGCGCATTGTGTGGTCAGCGGCACTGCGTTTCTGGACCTGGACGCGGTGGTGATCGATGGCTCGATGAGCCGCGCCTTGCTGCAGCCGCTTATTGAAGCCGTGCGGCAGGGGCTTTCGCGCTACAACCCTGAGGGCCTTTGGCCAGTGGCGGTGCTCGAAGGCAGCATTGGCTCCGACGCGCGGGCCCTGGGCGGCGCCTTGCTGCCCCTGCATGCCAACTTTGCACCCGACCGCGATTTGTTCCTCAAGGCGCTGAACTGAGCTGAGCCAAGTACGCGCGCGGTCGCGTTTGACGCGCAGGACAATTGCGCCGCTCCGATGTAAAGTGTGCAAAAAATAGATGGAGACAAACATGCGATTTCTACCCGCCGCGCTGGCCTGTGGCGCCCTGGCCTTGACACTCGCCGCGCCGGTGCAAGCCCGCGTGACCCGCATCGTCATTGACGAAACCCGGCCTTTCACCGCACCAGCCGGCACACCAGCGCCGCAGTTCGCCTATGAGATGGTGGCTGGCCGTGCCTTTGGCGAGCTCGACCCCAAACACCCCGGCAATGCCATCATCCAGGACATCGAGCTTGCGAAAGATACCGACGGCAAGGTGCGGTATGTCTCGTCGTTCGTGATCTACAAACCGGTCGACATGAAAAACGCCAGCGGCATGATGTGGCACGACGTACCCAATCGAGGCCGCGTTTTTCCGCAGGCGCCGCAAGAGCGCGCCCTGGGCGACATCATGCTGGTCAGCGCCTGGCAGGGCGACAACGCCGGAGCTACAAAGGTACAAAACAGGGCCAGCGCCGACCCGGCGGCGATGCAGTTTTTGCAGGTGCCGGTTGCACGCGGCGCTCTTGGCGCACCCATCACCGGCGAGGTGCTGGCACGCATCGTCAACCGGTCTGGCCCGGCCTCGCAACCACTGATCGTGCAAACCAACCCGGTTCCCTACAACCCGCTGAGCCTCGACACCCGGCTGTCGCGCCTGGTCTCGCGTGAAGGTGAAAACCAGCGCGGTGAGGTCTTGGGTGAAAAGACCATCGCATCGTCTGACTGGGCCTGGGCCCGGTGCGACGCTCAAAACCCTTTCCCCGGCATTCCCGACCCGACGCAGATTTGCCTCAAAGCCGGGTTTGACGCCAAGCTCCTGTACCAGGTCGTCTACACCTCGGCCGACCCCTATGTGCTGGGCATTGGTTTTGCCGCGTGGCGTGACGTGGCGGCGTTTTTCAAACGCGCGGGCACTGACGACGCAGGCACCGTAAACCCGGTTGCCGGAGTCGTGAAACACAGCATCACCCGCGGCATTTCGCAATCCGGCAACTACCTGCGTGGCTGGCTGCATTTGGGATTCAACCAGGCCGAAGACGGCGGCATGGTGCACGACGGCATGTGGCCGATCATCGCCGGGCGGCGCATCGCGCTGAACTTCCGCTGGGCCCAACCCGATGGCGTGCTGGAGCTTTACCAGGCCGGCAGCGAGGGCCCGCAGTGGTGGTTGCCGCACCCGGATCCCGTGCGCGACCCGGGCGGCAGCGCAGCGGGCATCCTGGACCGTTGCAACGCGAGCCGCACCTGCCCCAAAGTGGTCGAACATTTCGGCTCGGCCGAAGTCTGGGCGCTGAAACTCACGCCCGAGTGGGTGGGCACCGACGGCAAGACCGATTTACCCCTGCCAGACAACGTGAGGCGCTACTACATTGCGAGCACCAACCACAATGGCGGAGTGGGCGGATTTGACACCAGCCTGCCCGGCAAAGGCCTGCCCACGGCTGGAGCGATGTGCCCGGGCAACAATTTTGGGCAAGGCGTGTTGCCGGCCAACCCGGTCACACACCTGCACACCATCAACGCGCTGCGTCTGCATTTCCGCGAATGGGTGATGAAGGGCACGCCGCCGCCGCCGAGCCGCTACCCCACACTGGCGGCTGGCCAGCTGGCCCCGGCACACAAGGCGGCGCTTGGTTTTCCCACACTGCCGGGCCTGCGCGCCACGGTGCCCGAGCCCGACTTCATCATGCCCGTGCACGACTACGACTGGGGTGCGCAGTTCAACAACCGCGATGGTTCCGGCATCGCCGGCAACGCGCCGCCGCGCATCCGCAACGTGCTGCAAATGCTCGCGCCCAAGGTGGATGCCGATGGCAATGAACTGGGCGGCGTGCCAGTGGTGCTGCTCGACGCTCCCCTGGGCACTTACCTGGGCTGGAACATCACCGCAGGCGGCGCCCGTCCCTTCCACAAAGACCAGATCTGCAATTACGTCGGCGGCATGATCCCGTTTGCCAAATACGCCAATGCGCGCCGCGCCAACAACGACCCCCGGCCCTCGCTGCAGGAGCGTTACACCAGCCACGCCGGCTACGTGGAGGCGGTGAAGAAAGCCGCAGCCCGGTCCGTGGCTGAAGGCTTTTTGCTGCCGGTCGACGCCACCGAGCTGATCGCCGCCGCGCAAGCCAGCGCCGTGCTGAAATAGTGCCGAACCCGGTTTTTCCACAGACAAACCACCTGACCCCAAGGAGATTGAAATGAGCATGATGGACAAATTCGCCCAGGCAGCCGGCGTCAGCGCCGCCCTGTTGCTGGCTCTCGCGGCCAATGCCGCCGAGTTCCCGGCGCCCAAGGAAGGCGCTTACGTTCTCAAAGACTTCAAATTCCACACCGGTGAAGTCATGCCCGAACTGCGCATGAACTACACCACCGTGGGCGACCCCAAGGGTGAGCCGGTGCTGGTGATGCACGGCACTACCGGCTCGGGCACCGGCATGTTGAACCCGGCCTATGGCGGCGAGTTGTTTGGCGCGGGCCAGCCGCTGGATGCCACCAAATACTTCATCATCCTGCCCGATTCGATTGGCACCGGCAAATCCAGCAAACCGTCGGACGGCCTCAAAGCCGCCTTCCCGCGCTACAACTACAACGACACGGTGGACGCGCAATACCGGCTCATCACCGAACACTTTGGCATCAAGAAGCTGCGCCTGGTCACCGGCAATTCCATGGGCGGCATGCAGACCTGGATCTGGGGCACGCGTTACCCCGACGCGATGGACGCCCTGTTGCCCATGGCCTCACAACCCACTGAAATGAGCAGCCGCAACTGGATGATGCGCCGCCTCATCACGGATTCGATCCGCAACGACCCCGAGTGGAAAAACGGCAACTACACCCAGCAACCTCGAAGCGCCGCCTTTGCCTCGGTGTTTTACGGCATTGGCACCAACGGCGGCAACCAGGCCTTGGCCAAAGCAGCGCCTACCGCCGCCGCCGCCAACCGCCTGCTCGACGCCCGTCTGGCGGCCCCCTACACCGGCGACGCCAACAACCACCTCTACCAGTGGGACAGCTCGCGCGACTACAACCCTGCGCCGAATCTGGAGAAAATCAAGGCCGCCTTGCTGGTGGTCAATTCGGCCGACGATGAACGCAACCCGCCGGAAACCGGCCTGATGGAGCGCGAACTCAAACGCATCCCCGGCGCAAAGTATTACCTGATCCCCGGCAGCCCGGACACTGCCGGCCACGGCACCACGGGGCAGGCGAAGTTCTGGAAAGACCAGTTGGCGGAGCTGCTGCGCACAGCCCCCCGGCGGTAAGGGCTCAGCCCGCCTTGCCGCGCGCCTTCCAGGCGCCCCAGATCACAAACAGGCCCGGCAGCAAGATCATCGCCCAGATGATTTTGTCCAGGTGGGTTTTCACAAACGGGATGTTGCCAAAGAAATACCCCGCGGTGATGATGCCGCCGACCCACAAGGCGCCGCCGGTCACGTCGTAAAACGTGAACTTGGCGCGCGTCATGTGGGCCACGCCCGCCACAAACGGCGCAAAGGTGCGCAAAAACGGCATGAAGCGCGCCGCCACGATGGTGATGCCGCCGTATTTCTCGTAAAACTCGTGGGCCTGGTTGAAGGCTTTCTTGTTGAAGAAACGCGAGTTTTCCCACTGGAACACGCGTGGCCCGAAATAGCGGCCAATGGTGTAGTTGCTCTGGTTGCCCAACACGGCGGCGGCAAACAGCAAGGCCACCGACACCGGGTAACTCATCAGCCCCACGCCACACATGGCGCCCACCACGAACAGCAGCGAATCGCCGGGCAAAAACGGCATCACCACCACGCCAGTTTCGACAAATATGATCGCAAACAAGAGCGCGTAGACCCACAGGCCGTAGTTGGTGACAAACGCCTCCAGGTATTTGTCGACGTGCAGGATGAAATCAATCGCAAAGGTAACAAGTTCCATGGGGCGGAATTATCCACGCAGCCTAAAATCCGCCTGTGAACGCCCTCCTGTCTCCCGCCTTGCCAAGCCTTGTGCCGACTGCCAACCGCCGCCCGATCCGGGAACTGCCCGATGAGCTGATCAGCCAGATTGCTGCCGGCGAGGTCGTCGAGCGGCCGGCCTCGGTGGTGCGCGAGCTGGTCGACAACGCGCTGGACGCCGGGGCCACACAGGTGACCGTGCGCCTCCTGTCCGGTGGTGTGCGCTTGATTTCGGTGGAAGACGACGGCGCCGGTATCGTGCGCGAAGAGTTGCCGCTGGCCTTCAAGCGCCACGCCACCAGCAAGATCGCCAGCCTGGACGACCTCGAATCCGTGGGCACCATGGGGTTCCGGGGTGAAGCGCTGGCCGCTGTCAACGCCATCGCTGATTGCGCCATTTCGACACGCGCACACGGCCAGACAGACGCCTGGAGCCTGCATGGCGGCTCGGGCGAAATGGCCCGCGTGGCGCGCAGCCAGGGCACCACGGTAGAGGTGAAAGAGCTGTTTTTCAGCACACCGGCACGGCGCAAGTTTTTGAAGACCGACGCCACCGAACTCTCGCACTGCATCGAAGCCGTGCGCCGCCACGCCTTGGCCCGGCCTGAGGTGGCCTTCTCGATCTGGCACGAAGGCAAACTCGCCGAGCAATGGCGCGCTGTGGCCGGCCCGCTCGAAGCTGCGCTGGACCAGCGCCTGCGCGATGTACTGGGCGACGATTTTGTTGACCGCTCGGTGCGGGTGGACTACACCAGCACGCCACCATTCGGCCCGCCGGTTCGGGTGTGGGGCCGCGCCGGCATTCCCGACGCCGCCCGGGCCCGCGCCGACCAGCAGTTCGCCTACGTGAACGGCCGCTTCGTGCGCGACAAGGTGCTCACACACGGCGCCCGCAGCGCCTACCAGGACGTGCTGCATGGCCATCGCCAGCCGGTGTACGCGTTGTATGTAGAGATTGACCCGACGCGTGTGGACGTGAACGTGCACCCGACCAAAATCGAAGTGCGTTTTCGCGACAGCCGCGAGGTGCACCAGGCCCTGCACCATGCCGTGGAAGATGCTTTGGCGAAGCCCCGATCCGGTGCGGCGGGATTCCCGGCGCTGCAGCCCTTTGCTGGTGACGCTGGCGATGGTGTTAACGTTGTTGACGTGGCAGATTCAGGCAACGCAGCCGGGTTTGGGAACCCTTCGCGCGGCGCACCTTGGCCTCAATCGACCCTGCATTTCTCGGCCAACGGGCCCGCCGGGTTGGGCCACCGGGTTGAGGATATCGGCGCGCTTTGGCAAGCCTCACCGCTCAAAACGGCGGCTTATTCAGAACGCAGTATTTCCACTGATCTTTCTGCCGACCTTCCTTCCAATGCCGACACCTGGCCCCTGGGCCGCGCGCTGGCGCAACTGCAAGGCATCTACATCCTGGCCGAAAACGCACTGGGTTTGATCATTGTGGACATGCACGCGGCGCACGAGCGCATCGTCTACTAACGGCTGAAAACGCAAATGGAAACCGGTGGCGATGCGCGCATGGCCAGCCAGCCGCTGCTGATTCCGGCCACCTTTGCCGCCACGCCGCTGGAGGTGGCCACCGCCGAAGCCCATGCCGACACACTGGCCCGGCTCGGCCTGGAAGTCAGCGCGTTTTCACCCAAAACCCTGGCCGTGCGCGCCGTGCCCAGCACACTGGCGCAGGGCAACGCCACCGAGCTGGCGCGCAGCGTGCTGGCCGAGCTGGCGCAACACGACGCCAGCAACGTGATCGAACGCGCGCAAAACGAGCTGCTCTCCACCATGGCCTGCCACGGCGCGGTGCGCGCCAACCGCAAATTGACGCTGGAAGAGATGAACGCACTGCTTCGGCAAATGGAAGCCACCGATCGCTCCGACCAGTGCAACCACGGCCGGCCGACCTGGCGGCAAGTGAGCATCAAGGAGCTGGACGCGCTGTTCTTGCGCGGGCGCTGAGGGGTTGGAAAACGCCTTTTGATATCACCCATAATTAACATGGGTGTTAACAATTTCGTGTTTTTACCGGTTTTTCATCAAAAATATGAAATTTTCGGCGCTAAAGTCACGTAAAACATCAATAGTTTGCTATTATTTATATAGCAATCAGAAGTCGCCTTAAAGTCACTTTGAAGTCAAGCTGAAACCAGCCAAACAACGAGGCAGGGCGATCAATGCGCCTGGTCCCAGTTGGAGCCCACCCCTACCTCGGCCAAAAGCGGCACCTTGAGTGCAGCCACGTCGGCCATCAGGCGCGGAATTTCCGTTTT
>JANMMR010000496.1:0-2319 GCA_031373455.1 Rhodoferax sp. | reverse complement strand
GTCCACTCTCCGATGGCATTCATGCGGATGCGGTCACCCAGCAAGGCGCCGCCGCTCTTCCTGCGGCTAGGGTCAATCGAGATCACCGCGATGCGCAACGCGTCATCCTGGTCGAGCCGCAGCCGGCGGATCAGCTCATCGGTGAGCGACGATTTGCCGGCGCCGCCCGTTCCGGTAACACCCACAACAGCAACCTTTTTGCTCGCAGCCTGTTTGCGGATCGCGGAAGCGAGTGTTTTGTTTTCCTTGTCGCCCTCGATGGCGGTAATGAGCTGCGCCAGCGCGCGCCAGCTCGCTTCCGTGTGGCCTTGAATCCCTTCGATGGCCGTTGGCGCGTAGCCCGACAAATCCTTGTCGCACATCATCACCATCTCGCCGATCATGCCCTGCAGGCCCATGCGCTGGCCGTCTTCTGGGCTGAAAATCCGCGCCACACCGTAAGTTTGCAACTCGCGGATTTCGGGCGGCACAATCACGCCGCCACCGCCGCCAAACACCTGGATGTGTTCGCCGCCACGCTCGCGCAGCAAATCCACCATGTATTTGAAATACTCCACATGCCCGCCCTGGTAGGAACTGATCGCGATGCCTTGCGCGTCTTCCTGCAGCGCGGCGGTGACCACTTCTTCCACACTGCGGTTGTGCCCCAGGTGGATCACCTCGGCGCCCATGCCCTGCAGGATGCGCCGCATGATGTTGATGGCCGCGTCGTGCCCGTCAAACAAGCTGGCCGCCGTAACGAACCGCACCTTGTTCGTGGGGCGGTAGTTGGCCAGGGCTTTGAAATCGGCAGACAGGTTGGTCATGACTGGGAAGTCTCCAGGGTCGGGCGGCATCGGTAGAAAACGCCAATTTTCCGCCAGACAGCGGAGTTGACGTTTACGTAAACGTCAATCATAGCGCAATTGACCGATTCAAGGTGGTTTTTGCGGCCAAACCCTGTAGGGAACGGGCGCGCCCGCACGCGCCTGCTCGCCGGTGCGGATCAGCGCCACCGCCTGCAGCACGTTGGGAATGGCGGCCACCATGGTTTCAATCGCCCGGCTGATGAAGGCGTGGTCAAAACCCAAAGGCACATCACCCGCCACACAGCCTTCAATCGTTACAACACGCCCCTGCACCGTCGCCCACAAGGTTGAATTGACAAGCGGCGAGTGGGTATACAGCTGTGCAGGCTTGAGCGCCGCCAGGAGCGCCGCCGCGATGTCGGTGTCATACGCGTAGGCGTTGGGTTTGTCACACCTGCCCGCCAGCCAGCAACTCGTGCCCTTCTCCGCCCGCCGGTGCGCCTGCGCCAATTGCTCGTCAGCGGTGATAAACGGGCCGAGCGGCACCGGGCAGTTTGGGACCACCGACGTGAACTGGAAGAAAGGGTCGTTGAAGCGGTTTTGCAGATCGTTGGGCGCGGGCTGGGCAGGCGTCTGGGCAAAACTTGCCAGACCAGCGCCCAAAGTGAGCGCGAAGGCAATGCTAAGTTTCAATAAAATCCCCATGGTGAACGGGGAGTTTAATGGTTTGCGAAGGTCTCTTTCCAGTCGCCAAATTTGCTATCTAATAAATAGCTAATAATTGATATATTACGTGACTCACAGGCTAATATTACCAAGATTTTATAACTTGGAAAGCTTTCCAGAACAATCAAACCCAATTTGGGTATTTTTGGATCTGAATATAGTCGTCGGAACTGCGCGCCTTCCGCGCCTTCCTTCTCACGGGTCATTCGCAGCGCCCAACCCGCGCACCTTGGCAAGCCCGGTGGAAACAGTGTTGGAGTGGCTGGCCAGCGGCATGAGCGTGGCCGATATCCTGGGCGACTACCCCGGCCTTGAATCCGAAGACATTTACGCTGCACTGAGCTACGCGGCCCGGCTGGCTCAGACCAAGCGCATTGAGCCGCTGGCAGCGTGGGATTGCTCGTTGGCGAGCGCCTGCTGAAAATTTCGATGGCGCAGATGAGTGGCACCAATTCCGTCTGGTGCGACCGCTTTGCCAACTCGGGCCACTCAAGCTGATAATTGCGTCTACAGGACAAACCCATCGGAGCAAAGATATGGACAGGATCACCTTGGAACCCGGTAAACGAGGCGGCAAACCGTGCATTCGGGGGTTGCGCATAACTGTTTATGACATCTTGTCCATGCTCGCCTCGGGAATGCCGCAGGCGGACATTCTGGATGATTTTCCTGAATTGGAGACTGCCGACATCTTGGCTGCGTTGGCATTCGCCGCAGACCGTGAGCATCGCGTGACCACCCTGGTTGCAGCGTGAAGCTCCTGCTGGACGAGAACCTTTCCCGGCGCCTCGTTCCCTTCCTGCAG
>JANMMR010000493.1:0-4695 GCA_031373455.1 Rhodoferax sp. | reverse complement strand
CGGGCTGCCATACTTTTTGCCGGCGCGCGTGTTGATGATGACGATCTCCAGCGGTGACAGCGTGTGGCCAATGCGTTTGAGCTCCGCTTCCACGTCTTGCGCCGTGACGACATAACCATCGGCAAAACCGGTGAAGTCCAGCTTCACGCCGGGCTGGAAACACCAGTCCAGCGGCACTTCGTGGATGGCGATGGCGGGTTTCTTCTCGCCCAAGGCCTTGTCCATGGTGCTGTGGAAATGGTAAGGGGCGTCCAGGTGCGTGCCGTTGTGGGTAGACAGTTGCACGGTCTCCACCGCCCAGCCCTCGCCATCGGGCAGGTCACCTTTTTGCAGGCCGGGGAAAAACGACGCAATCTGCTCGCTCGTACTCTCGTGGGTGAAGTACTGGATCTTGGGCGCGAAGGCGGGCGGGTCGCTCAGCACATCGTTTTCAAGAAAGATCGACAGGTCAACTATTTTGCGTGGCATGACATGACTCCGGCAGAAAGGAACGACAAAAGGATATCGCAATCCCTGCCTGACGGGCGGAGCGCGACAAATTCAGGCGACGATGGCCTCAAGCCCCCGCTTGTCGATGAGTTGAAGTAGCTTGGCTGCAGCGCCACTGGGGTGCTTGCCTGAATTGGGCGACTCCCACTTCTGCACCGCCGACACGCTGACGTTGAGCATGGACGCGAGCACGGATTGGCTCACCCTGGCTTTGCCAACGCGAATGGCAGTCACCCGTTCAGGCGTGTACTCTGGCGGCGCTTCGCAGATCAGCTTCATCCTGGCCATGTCCTGCCTGGAGATCAGCTCATGCGCCTGGAGGGCTTGCGCCATCTCCATCATTTCGTCAAGAACCCGGTTTTTGGCGCTGGCTGGCTTGGCCGTACGCTTGTTAATTGGCATGGCAAATCTCCTTCAAAATTTCAGCGGTGAGCAATTCATCAAGTTTTTGAACATTGGCTGCCTGAAGACCAGCGGCAACGATCTTGGCGGCCTCAACTTCCTGATCCGAAAAGTCTGACCCGGGTTGGCTTTTCTCGCGGCCTGCCAAAAAGAAGATCGCATTTTTGTGTCTCTTCGCGACCAGGGTGCGTGACGACCCGCTTTTGCCCTGGCCCGGCAAAGCAATGCGCTTTTTGCACAGCCCACCGCCCAAGTCCGCTTCAAACAAACCCAGCTCAATTTCTCGGGCTGCCTGGCACAAAGCGGCATCGCTCATAGCCTTACGCGCCCAACGGCTGAAAGTCTTGGTTTTGAAGACTCTTTTCATGCCTGGAATATTAACAGACTATAGCACCAAGTGCAATAGCAAAACAATCCAGAAGGCCGCGCTGAAGCAGGTAAGGTACAAGACGGTGTTGCCGTTGCCGGGGTGAGTTCCCCGCAGGCAGCGGAGAGGACGTGTAAACTCCACATAAGCTACTACAAAGGACGAGATTGAGCGACTTGGGATTGGGCATGTATACATTGACCGAGGCATCAAAACTGCTCGGGGGTGTGCAGGTGCGCTCACTGAATCGGTGGCTCTACGGATATTCCTACCCGTACGACAGTCGTGAGGCGGGCCTCCGGCGCCACTCTGCACCGCTCTGGACACCACAATATGACCCCTCGGTCTATGGCGAGAAGGTTATCGGCTTCCACGACCTGCTAGAGGTACGGATCGTCCGCGAATTCGTGCACGCAGGACTTCCCCTGATCGTCATCCGCAAGTGTCTGGAGCGCGCTCGTCAGGTGTTCGGGGCTCAATACCCGCTTTCTACCCAGCGCTTCGTCACCGATGGAGAGACGATTCTGCACGAAGCCAAACAGGCGGCAAATGACGAGGAGGACGGAAAACTTCTGGACCTCCGGACCATGCAGTATAAGTTCAAGGCGATCATCAAGCCCTCGCTATATGCGGGAATAGAGTACCTGGGCCTGCAAGCGCACCGCTGGTATCCTGAGGGGCCGCGCGGTCACGTTGTTGTCGATCCAGCAGTGAGTTTTGGCCATCCCACCGTTCGCGGAACAGGTGTGCCAACCAAAACTCTCTATGCAAGCTATTTGGCTGAAGGGAAGGATCGCAGCCGTGTTGCGCGGCTTTTTGTAGTCAGTACCCGAGACGTTGTAGCTGCTGTGAAATTCGAAGGTAAGCTGCGCAAGGTGGCGTGAAGTTCTGCTTCGACAACAACCTGCCTCCTCAGCTCGCCCATGCGATGGAGAGCCTGTCCAAGGGAGAAGCGGGGGAAGTCAAAGTTATCCACCTGAAAGATCGCTTTCCGCACGATGCAAAAGATATCGACTGGATCCCCGAACTGGGGACCGAGGGTGGATGGACTGTAATTTCACAGGACGGTTTCAATAAGTCCAAGGCCGAGCGTGAATTGATGCGGTCTGGAGGGGTTTCGGTTTACGTCCTTGATCCGCAATGGGCGTCTAAGCCATTCTGGGTAAAGGCGGAGCGGCTAGTCCATTGGTGGCCCTTAATCCTCCAGCACACCCAGCTCACCTCGCACTTTGCAGTTCGTGTGCCATGGCGGTCCACTGGCAAAGGCCGCTTTGAACAAATTCGCATCTGAAGGTGGCTGTTTCACTCATTGAACTGCCCCGAAATTTTGAGGAGCCACCATGCCCAGCAAAAACACGATTTGCCTCTGGTACAACGGCACGGCGCTCGAAGCCGCGCAGTTCTACGCCAAGACCATCCCCGACAGCACAGTCGGTGCCGTCCATCACGCGCCGGGGGACTACCCCGCTGGCAAGCAGGGCGATGTGTTGGTGGTGGAGTTCACCGTGGCGGGCATCCCCTGCATCGGCATGAACGGCGGGCCGGGTTGCCCGCACAGCATGGCGTTTTCGTTCCAGATCGCCACCGACACGCAGGAAGAAACAGACCGTCTGTGGAATGCCATCATCGACAACGGGGGCGAGGCCAGCGCCTGCGGCTGGTGCAAAGACAAATGGGGCCTGTCGTGGCAGATCACGCCGCGCGTGCTGACGCAGGCTTACACCAGCCCTGATCGCGCCGCAGCCAAACGCGCGTTTGAGGCCATGATGACGATGGGCAAGATCGACATTGCCGCCATCGAGGGCGCGCTGCGGGGGTAAGCAGCGGCCAGGCGCTGGCTTCGCGGCTCTGCCGGCAAGACTCAGGCTGGCAGCGCGCAATCACGCTTCGGGTTCTGCGCCGGCGCTGCCAAACAGGTCGTCCAGGCTTGTGGGCGCGCCGGGCCCGATGCCGGTCGTTTTCATCGGCACGCCCTTGGGGTATTCCTCAGCAATGCGGTCTTCCCAATAGGTCGTGGGGTTGGGCGCGTTACACAGGCGGCGCCAGACCTCGCCGGGCACCTGCTTGTAGGCCAGGGTGGTCTTGTTGTCCCAATGCAGGTCCAACTGCCGGAAGGCGGGGTCGTACACGGCTTTGCGGATGCGGCCTGTTGTAAAGGTTTTGCTTTGCATGAAGCCATTGTCAGGCTGCGGGCTATCATCTTCCGCATGGCTCAAGATACCCCGCCCAATGTGCCCCAAATCCGGCTTTACCAAAACTGGCTGCGTGACCAACGAGGCCTGAAGTTTGATTCGTACGACGCCTTGTGGCAATGGTCGGTGACCGACTTGCCAGCGTTCTGGCAAAGCATCTGGGATTATTTTGACTTGCAGTCGCCTACGCCCCACACGGCCGTGTTGAGAGAGCCCAGTCAGCCCGGTGCGGATCCGCGCATGATCGACTGCAAATGGTTTGAAGGCGCTACCGTCAACTACGCGCAGCAAATCTTCCGCCATGTCGAAGCAGCGGACAAAGCCGGGTGCATGGCCATCATCAGCCACAGCGAGAAATCGTTGGGTGCCTCACCTGCCCGGCAGATCAGCTGGCCCGAGCTGAAGGCGCAGGTGGCCGCCATGGCCGTGCATTTGCGGGCGCAGGGGGTGCAACCGGGCGACCGCGTGGCGGCTTACATGCCCAACATCCCTGAGACCATGGTCGCCTTTCTGGCCACCGCCAGCATTGGCGGCGTGTGGAGCGTTTGCTCGCCCGACATGGGCACGCAGGCGGTGCTGGACCGCTTCAAACAGATCGAACCCAAAGTGCTGTTTGCGGTGGACGGCGTCACCTACGGCGGCAAGGACCTGGACCGCCGCGAGGTGGTGAGCGAGTTGTGCCGTCAATTGCCAACAGTTAATCATCTGGTGATTCACCATGAGCTAAATTTAAGCATTAATGATCCTGAATTAATAGCTAAATACACAGTATTTACGAGACCTATTGCCGAAAATACTTCATCTATCAACGAATTCAAACCTTTTTGGTTACCTTTCGATCACCCGCTGTGGATCGTCTATTCCAGTGGCACCACCGGCTTGCCCAAACCCATCATGCACGGCCACGGCGGCACGCTGATCGTCGCGCTGATGGGCCAGGGCCTGCACAACGATTTGGGCGCGAGTTATTCGGACAACAACCGGGGTGAAAAATTTCACTGGTACAGCTCCACCGGCTGGGTGATGTGGAATGCGCAAACCAATGGTTTGTTGTTTGGCACAACTTGCGCGATTTTTGATGGCAATCCTGCGGGTCGGGCGGTCGATGAATCGGGCAACAAACTCGCACCTGACTGGAGCACCCTGTACCGGTTCGCCGCCGAAGTCGGCGTGACTTTCTTTGGCGCCGGCGCGGCGTTTTTTGCCAACTGCATGAAGGCGGGGCTGGACTTGTCGCAGTACCCC
>JANMMR010000490.1:0-31919 GCA_031373455.1 Rhodoferax sp. | reverse complement strand
GTTTTTCGAATGGATCGAAACGAACCTAACTTCGCTGGCTGCGCTCGAGCCGGATGCGCTGGAAGTCTGCGTGGAAAAATCCGCGCTGCTTCACGCCCGTCACATCGCGAGCGGCCACGCAGGTCTATACGCGGCTGGATTTCCAGCACCTGGCCAAAACCTACGATGCGGCGCACCCGAGGGCAAAGTTGAAAAAACAGCCGTGAACCATTGTTAACATGCATGTTAACAATTAGTTGGTATATTTCGTAATTAATACAGTGAATATTAATTTCAGATTATTTATTAATCAAAAATGAATTAAATTTAATAGCGTTTATCGTATATAATACGAGACTTAATAACTGTTTAATTCAATAAAATTATTTATGCTTTACATTTTTAAGCAACATCGGCTCCCACAACTTTTGTAGCGCATTGATATCAACCGCAGCAAGGCGGCCTGATTTGCGCAAGATGAGGCGTTGATCCAGGGTGAAGAGTTTGAGGCGGACCAGGCAAGGGCTGCTCAAACCCGCAACTGCCAATTTGCGGATGGGCATATCGCCCGGCCAATTGGACTGCTCGGCGCTGGTGATCATGGCCAACACGGCATTGCCGCTGTTGTCATTGAACCCGGCCTGTGACACGACGACGGCGGGCCTGCGTTTGGCGGCCAGCCTGTCTGTGAACGGGAACGGCACAACTACCACATCAAAGCATTCCAAGCCGTTTGGCGCCGCCGTTGGGCCGGTCATCACAAGTCCTTGAAAGCCTGGTCGTCCGCAGCGCTGGACCATTCCTGCAAGCTGCCCTCCAGCGCTTGCGTGAACGCCAAGTCAATGGGCGTGGCGCGGCGCAGTGTCACCACATTGTTTTTAATCTCAAACCCGATCAAGTCGCCGGCCGACAGATGCAGCGCCTGGCGTACGGGCAAAGGTACAGTCGTTTGGTACTTGGATGTCAGTTTGACGGTCTGCAGCATGGTAATACTTCCTTACGGTAAGGCAGTATACCGCGATGGCGGTAAGGTAATGCTGCCCGCCTTGGTCGTTCGCGCCGCTCCTGTCAACCGCGACAATTGAGCGCTATGAAAACCCTGCGCCTCAAGCCCGGCAAAGAGCGCTCTCTCTTGCGCCGCCACCCGTGGGTCTTTGACGGCGCTATAGCCAAGGGCGGCGGCGACCCGGGCGAAACCGTGCGGGTGGAGTCGGCCGAAGGGCAGTTTCTGGCATGGGCGGCGTTCAGCCCCAGCTCGAAAATCCGCGCGCGGGTCTGGAGTTTTGACGAATCAAAACGCATTGACGCAGCATTTTTTACGCCCCTGTGTACGGCGTCGGTGCAGGCGCGCGCGCGCTTCGCCATTCCCAGCGACGCGATGCGCCTGGTTCATGGCGAGTCTGACGGCCTGCCCGGATTGATCGTCGACCGTTACGGCGACACCCTGGTCGCGCAGTTTTTGAGCGCCGGCGCCGAGAAGTGGAAGGGCGTGCTCGCCGATGCGCTCCTGGCCGCCACAGGCCTGGCCAAACTTTACGAACGCTCTGACGCCAGCAGCCGCGCGCTGGAGGGCTTGCCTGAAGTCAAAGGCTGGTTGCGCGGCTCGGGCGAGACCGAGCTGGTGCTTACGGAAAACAGCTGGAAACTGGCCGTCAACGTCGCCGAAGGCCATAAAACCGGCTTCTACCTCGACCAGCGCGACAGCCGCCAGCGCTTTTTTGAAACCGTGCGCCGCCTACAGTGCAAAAACGTGCTCAACTGCTATTCCTATACTGGCGGCTTCACCGTGGCGGCGCTGGCTGGCTTGCAGGCGGCGGGCCAAAGCGGAGGCCAGGGCATGGGCCACGTCACGTCAATCGATTCCTCGGCCCCGGCCTTGCAAAAAGCCGCCCACAACGTCGCCTTGAACGGCTTTGACAGCGGCCAAACCACCTTCCTGGACGCCGACGTGAACGCCTCGCTGCGCCAGTTTCTGGAGCAGGGCCGCAGTTTTGACGCGATCGTGCTCGACCCGCCCAAGTTTGCCCCCACGGTCGCCCACGCCGAGCGGGCCGCCCGCGCCTACAAGGACATCAACCGCCTGGCCCTGAAACTGCTGGCGCCGGGCGGCATGTTGTTCACGTTTTCCTGCTCGGGCGGCATCAGCCCCGACCTGTTCCACAAAATTGTTGCCGGCGCGGGCGCCGACGCGGGCGTAGACGGCTACGTCACCGATCGCCTGGGTGGCGCGCCCGACCACCCCATGACGCTCAATTTCCCCGAAGGGGAATACCTCAAGGGCCTGGTGGTGATGCGCAGGTAAAATTGCGCCACTATGAGCCTAATTCCCGCCACCATCCTGACCGGCTTTCTCGGTTCGGGCAAAACCACGCTGCTGAAGCGCATCCTGGAAGAGGCCCACGGCCAGAAAATCGCCGTGATCGAGAACGAGTTCGGTGAGGAAAACATCGACAGCGACATCCTCGTCTCCGAGACCAAGGAGCAGATCATCCAGATGAGCAATGGCTGCATCTGCTGCACCATCCGGGAAGACCTGCGTGGCGCGCTGCGCGACTTGGCCGAGAAAAAACGCAAAGGCGAGCTGGACTTTGACCGCGTGGTGATCGAAACCACGGGCCTGGCCGACCCCGGCCCGGTGGCGCAAACCTTCTTCATGGACGACGAAATCGCCGAGAGTTACCTGCTCGACTCGATCTTGACCCTGGTCGACGCCAAACACGCAGCCGGCCAGTTGAACGACCGCCAGGAGGCGCGCCGTCAGGTTGGTTTTGCCGACCAGATTTTCATCAGCAAGACCGACCTCGTCGCCAAAGACGAGACCGACGCGCTGATGCACCGCTTGAAACACATGAACCCGCGTGCGCCGCAAAAGGCCGTGCATTTTGGCGACGTGGCGCTCTCGGAGGTGTTTGACCTGCGCGGCTTCAACCTCAACGCCAAACTCGACATTGATCCGGATTTCCTCAAGGAAGAGGGGCACGACCATGACCATGAGGGACATGATCACGATGGCCATGAAGATCACGACCACGCTGAGGGTGAACACTGTGATCACCCGTCACACGCCAAAGAAGGCCATGGCCACCACCATCACCACGACGACGACGTGAAAAGCTTCGTCTTCCGGTCCGAGCGCGCGTTCGACGCTGCCAAGCTGGAAGACTTCCTGGGTGCCATCGTCAACATCTACGGCCCGCGCATGTTGCGCTACAAAGGCGTTCTGAACATGAAGGGCACCGACCGCAAGGTGATCTTTCAGGGTGTGCACCAGCTGATGGGCAGCGACCTGGGGCCGCCTTGGGGCGCGGACGAAAAACGCATCAACAAGATGGTGTTCATCGGCATTGACCTGCCCAAAGACATCTTCCTGCAAGGCATGGAGCAGTGCCTGGTACCTTGATCTGGCGGTTTGTCTCGCGTTTGTCTCGATTTTGCAACTGGCCGGAATCCGGTTGCGGAAGCCTGTACACTCGCGCGCCGGTGAAAAATCGCCAAGTCACCGCACAAATTCACCCATTGGGCGTATAAGAACGGATGAGAGCGCGAGGCCGCTGGCCCGTGTGGGCTCAAACTTTCGTGCAATGGATTTTGGTTGAATACGAGAGCGGTTCGTTGGCCGCCAACGTGCCCGCTTAAGTGGCATTTGTCAGGAGAACTCAAGTGAAAGCAGCAGTTGCCAAAGGCAAAGTGGGCAAAGCCAAAGCAGTGGCCAAGCCCGCATCGAAACCCGCAACCAAGCCCGTGGGCAAGGTAAAAAGCGTCGCCAAACCGGCGGCCAAACCCGTCCTGAAGGCCAAAAATACCCAAGTAGCCGCCAAAACCGTCAAGAAAACGGCGAAGCCGGTTGCGAAAACCGCAGCCAAACCGGTTGTAAAAAAAGTTACAAAACCGGTTGCCAAAACGCCTGCCAAACCAATCGGCAATGCCGGCAAGAAGCCAGCTGTGAAACCCGTCGTGAAAACTGCGGCCAAGAAACCTGCCGCCAAACCGGTAGCAAAAACATCGCCCTCCAAAGCGCCCGCGTCCAAAACGCCTGTACCTGTCAAATCAAAAATAGTGAACGTTGCTCCTGCCAAACCGAAACCGCCCGCTGCCAAACCTGTTGCAAAAGCCGCCCCGAAAGTCACCCCGAAAGCCGCTCCCAAGGCCGAAGCCAAACCTGTCGTCAAGCCCGCTGTCGCCGTTGCCGCACCGGCACCTGTGACGGCGCCTGTGCCTGTGGGCGCCTACCCGGCGGTTCCGCAAAAATCCGGCCGCCCGTCGTCGCGGCTGGCCCAGATCACCGTGCCGTCGATGGCGCAATCGGTGGCCTCAACCGCTGCCAAATCCAGCTTCACGCAGAGTGTGGCCTTGCCGCTGATCACGCCGCCCCTGGCGTCGGCGGTCAAAAAAGATCCGAAGCTGGCCAACAACTGGAAGACCAAGTCGGCCGAGCAGCTCTCCGACGCCGAGTTGATCGCCATGCCCGATGCCGAGTACATGAACGACAAGCAGATGGCGGCGTTTCGCCTCAAGCTGCAGAAGTTGCGCCTGGACATCCTGAACAGCGCTGGCGAAACCACCGAGCACCTGCGTGAAGACACAGTGGTGGTGCCCGACCCGGCCGACCGCGCCACGATCGAGGAAGAACACGCGCTGGAACTGCGCACGCGTGACCGTGAACGCAAGCTGCTGAAGAAAATCGAGCAGTCGATCAACCGCATTGACCAGGGCGACTACGGCTATTGCGATGAAACCGGCGAAGCAATTGGCGTTGGCCGCCTCATTGCGCGGCCCACGGCAACGCTGTCGCTCGAAGCGCAGCAGCGGCGCGAACTCAAACAGAAGATGTTCGGGGATTGAATCCAGGTGCAAACGCCCCAGCTTGCTAAGATACAGGCCTGCCTGGCGCCCTGCACCCGCACGCCGGCCTGAATTCCGGATTGATCCTGACACCGATGGCCACCAAAGACAACCCTGCAGGTTTGCTCTCCAAGGTGGCGAAGTTCGTCCGCAATCCGACCACCAACTGGTCGGACCTGGACAACCCGCCATCGACCGACGCCGAAAGCGGCTACAGCAAGCAGGCGCTCAAGGAGATGATCGAGCGCAAGCGGCAAAACGACTTCGTGCGAAAACGGGAGTTTGACCAGCTGCGCAAATTGCGCAACCGCGACCCCGGCGTGCCGCTGGACGTGGCCGGGCGGCCCTCGTTCTACCAGAGCAGCATCCCCTCCAACCTGGACGAACGCGCCCACACGCTCAAGAAGATCGACGAAATCGAAGCCCAAATGTCCAAGCAGTGGTGGAAGGGCAAACAAATTGACGGCGCGCCGGCTGAAGGCGGCTTCCCGGTGGCTGCGGGCCCGGCCAGCCCCGCAGCCGATGCCAGTCGCGCCTCCGGCGATTTTGCTTCTACCCAGCCCGGTGCCATGGCCGCGCCTGCCGGCTCAAACCTTGCCAAAACCCCGGCAGCAGAAGCTGAGGCCGGGCGGTCCGCAAAACACCCCAGCGCAGCCATCACCCTCACGCCCAGTTACGATGGCGCCTCCGGCTTCTCCACCTCCAAACTGTTCGCCGAGGAGCTCAGCGACGACGCCTCCGACCCCGAGCTCGAAGAAGCGGCAATCCGGTTTGCCAATGGGGACAACGACGGCGCCGAAACCGGCCTGCTCGACGCCCTGAAAAACAGCGGCGGCAAAAGCGAATTCACCCAGCTTTGGGTGGCTGCCCTGTTCGACTTTTACCGCGCCACCAACCAGCCCAACAAATTTGACAGCCTGGCGCTGGATTTTGCAGACAAGGTGGGCCGCTCAGCACCCGCCTGGATATCCATGCAGGACCACCACCACGCCAAGGCCGCCGAAGAAATCGAGCGCACACGACCCCAGGGCCTGCAAGGCAAGGCCATTTGGACCAGCCCGGCCAGCCTCACCCTGGCGGCGATGGGCGAGCTGCATCTGGCACTGGCCAATGCGCCCAGCCCTTGGAAACTCGACTGGAGCGAGCTGCACGAGATCCAGCCCGACGCCATGAAAACCCTGGCCACCCTGTTTGCCACCTGGTGCGGCCAGAAGGTGCGCCTGCATTTTGACGGCGCCGGCAACCTCGACCGGGTGTTGCGCGCCTGCACGCCCTCGGGCAGCAAGACCGTGAACACCACCTGGTGGCGCATGCGCATGGACGGCTTGCGCATCATGCGCATGCAGGATGAATTTGAGCTGGTGGCGCTGGACTATTGCGTGACTTACGAGGTTTCGCCTCCGGCGTGGACCGATGCCTCCTGCGAATACCTCGTTGACGGCGTCCAGGTCACTGGCTCGGCGCCTCTGGATGGGGTCTATACCCATTCTTCCGCGCTGGACGCGCGCCGCGAAGACGCCTACACGGTTCCGGCTGGCCTGGAAGACGTGCCGGCCGTGGTGATCGAACTGGCCGGTGAAATTTTGGGCGACGCTGCCGAGGCGCTGCAACGGCTCGAGAGCGGGCGTCACCAGGGCGTGGGCCGTCTGGTGGTGTCGTGCGCCAAGTTGATCCGGGTTGATTTTTCAGCCGCCGGCAGCATCCTCAACTGGGTTGCCAACCGCCAGGAAGAGGGCTGCCACGTGCAGTTCCGCGAAGTGCACCGGCTGGTGGGCGCCTTCTTCAACGTGATCGGCATCAACGAACACGCCAAGGTTGTTTTGCGGGCGAACTGACCGCCCGCCTTGCCGACCTGCGGGCCCGCACTTCCGTGCGCCCGCGCACCTTGCTTCAGAGCCCTGACATCAAACCGGAAACACCCATGGACCAATTTCACGGAACCACCATCATCAGCGTGCGCCGCAAAACGCCCACCGGCTGGGACGTTGCCATTGGCGGCGACGGCCAGGTCACGCTGGGCAACATTGTGGTCAAGGGCACCGCGCGCAAGGTCAGGAAGCTGCACCACAACAAGGTGCTGGCCGGTTTTGCCGGCGCCACAGCTGACGCCTTCACCCTCTTTGAGCGGTTTGAAGCCAAGCTCGAAAAACACCAGGGCAACCTGACCCGCGCCGCGAT
The DNA here is from genome assembly GCA_031373455.1 of Rhodoferax sp. Lineage (GTDB taxonomy): Bacteria > Pseudomonadota > Gammaproteobacteria > Burkholderiales > Burkholderiaceae_C > JANYCG01. The sequence continues at coordinate 24,920 of JANMMR010000490.1, read as the reverse complement.
CGAATTGACCAAAGACTGGCGCACCGACCGCGTCTTGCGCCGCCTGGAGGCGATGCTGGCGGTGGCCGACAAAGACGTGTCCCTCATCATCACCGGCAGCGGCGACGTGCTGGAGCCCGAAAAAGGCATCATCACCATTGGCTCGGGCGGCGCCTTCGCGCAGGCGGCAGCCATCGCCTTGCTGGAGCACACCGATCTGGGCGCCGAGCAGATCGTCAAGAAGTCGCTTGAAATCGCCGGCGAACTGTGCATTTACACCAACATGAACCACACCATCGAGACGCTTGCATGACCCCCCAGGAAATCGTCGCCGAGCTGGACCGCCACATCGTCGGCCAGCACCAAGCCAAACGCGCGGTGGCCATTGCGCTGCGCAACCGCTGGCGCCGCCAGCAGGTGGAGCCGGGGCTGCGCGGCGAGATCACGCCCAAAAACATCCTGATGATCGGGCCCACGGGTGTTGGCAAAACCGAAATCGCCCGGCGGCTGGCGCGCCTGGCCGATGCGCCCTTCATCAAGGTCGAAGCGACCAAATTCACTGAAGTGGGCTACGTGGGCAAGGATGTGGATGCGATCATCCGCGACCTGGCAGACGTGGCCGTGAAACAGACCCGCGTGGCCGAGATGGCCAAGGTGCGCGCACGTGCCGAAGACGCCGCCGAAGAGCGCATTCTGGACATCCTCATTCCCGGCCCGCGCCACGATTCAAGCCTGGTGCAGACGGTGGAAACCCCCGAAAGCGCTGCGAGACAGACCTTCCGCAAAAAGCTGCGCGAAGGGCAACTGGCCGACCGCGAAATCGAGATGGAGGTGGCCAAAACCACGCCGCAGCTGGAAATCATGGGCCCGGCCGGCATGGAGGAGATGACCGAGCAACTGCGTGGCATGTTTGGCCAGATGGGGCAAAACAAGCGCCAGACGCGCAAGCTGACCATCAGCGAGGCGATGAAAGCGGCCATTGACGAAGAAGCCGCCAAACTTGTCAACGAGGAGGAAATCCGCACCCACGCGATCCACATGCTGGAGGAAAACGGCATTGTGTTCATCGACGAGATCGACAAGGTCACCTCGCGCAGCGAAGCCAGCGGCGCCGAGGTGTCGCGCCAGGGCGTGCAGCGCGACCTGCTGCCGCTGGTGGAGGGCACCTCGGTGTCGACCAAATACGGCGTGGTGAAGACCGACCACATTTTGTTCATCGCATCGGGGGCCTTTCACCTGAGCAAACCCAGCGACCTGATTCCGGAATTGCAGGGGCGTTTCCCCATCCGCGTCGAGCTGCAATCACTCTCGGTGCAGGATTTTGAGGCCATTCTCACGCAAACCCATGCGTCTCTGGTCAAGCAATACCAGGCATTGCTTGCTACTGAAAATGTAGTGGTTGAATTTTCAGACGACGGCATCACGCGGCTGGCGCACATCGCTTTTGATGTGAACGAACGCACCGAAAACATCGGCGCGCGGCGCCTCTCGACCGTGATGGAGCGCCTGCTGGACGACGTGAGTTTCAACGCCACCAAACTGGCCGGGCAGACCATCACGGTGGATGCCGCGTACGTGGACGCGCGCCTGGGTGAACTCAGCATGAACGAAGATTTGTCGCGTTATATCCTTTGAGGGTCAGGATCAACTCGCGGGACTGACGCGCGCGTTTGTTCGGGTTGGACCGCAGGCCTTCTTGCCGGAGTGTTGGGCGAGTGTTGATGTGTGTGTTAACTGAAGGGAATCAAGCCGCCAAGTTGTTTGCTATTAAAAACATAGCCATAATCTCAATGGATACGTGACTTGATAACCCTATTTTTCATAAATTTCTGAAAACTCCCCGTTTTCCAGCCAAATGTTAACATGGGTGTTAACATTTGATTAAATCGGCAAATAATTAACTTACCTGTTAATTTTGATCGCCGGTTGCTTTTCTGCCACTCAAATGCCACTTGAGCGCCAGCGCCTTGGCGTTACAACTCCCTTTCTTCTCAGGTATCACTTTCATATCAATCTCTAAGTGCTTAATTTAGAAGGAATTTTTTCGAAAATCAACCTTTAAAATATCGCCTAAGTTATTGATTTCATTGAAAATAGTCACCAAATTACTGCTTGCATCGAGGTGAATTGCTGGTACAGTGCAAAAATGTGCAATTAAGTGGTATTCGCCACTGGTGCGACGGGTTTTCCAGCGTTTTCGATCAAAAAGGGCGGTGATTGGTGTTTCAAGGGGCTTCACAGCTGAGTCTGGATGGCAAGGGGCGCTTGTCGGTGCCCACGCGCCACCGCGACGTGCTGCTGGCCACGTCGTCGGGCCAACTCACCCTCACCAAGCACCCCCACGGCTGCATCATGGTGTTCCCGCGCCCAGCCTGGGAGAAGTTCCGTGACCGCATCGCATCCCTGCCGATGTCGGCGCAGTGGTGGAAACGCATTTTCCTGGGCAACGCGATGGATGCGGAGCTTGACGGCACCGGGCGCGTGCTGGTTTCGCCCGAGTTGCGCAGCGGCGCCGGCATCGTCAAGGACACCGTGCTCCTGGGCATGGGCGAACACTTCGAGCTGTGGGACCGGGCCACCTACGAGGCCCGCGAGGCCGAGGCGATGCAGGGTGAAATGCCCGACGTCTTCCGGGACTTTTCTTTCTGAAGAGCGGACGGTGGACACCCCATGGCAACACACCACTGTCTTGTTGAACGAAGCAGTCGCAGCCCTTCTCAACAAGACGGACGACAACCCCGAGAGCGGTGCGCAGTCACCTGCGGGCGCATGTTTTGTGGACGCAACCTTCGGCCGCGGTGGCCATTCGCGCCTGCTGTTGTCAAAACTCGGTCCGTCGGCGCGCCTGATCGCGTTCGACAAAGACCTCGAAGCGGTGGCAGCGGCCTCGGCCATCACCGATGCACGTTTTTCCATCCGGCACGAGGGCTTCAAGGAGATTGCCGGGTTGCCCCCTGCCAGCGCGGCAGGCGTCCTGATGGACCTGGGCATCAGCTCGCCCCAGATCGACAAGCCCGAACGCGGGTTCAGTTTCCGCTTCGATGCCCCCCTGGACATGCGCATGGACACCTCACGCGGGCAGACCGTGGCCCAGTGGCTGGCGGGCGCATCGAGCGAAAATATTGCGGAGGTGATTCGTGACTATGGTGAAGAACGGTTTGCTGGCAACATTGCAAAGGCGATTGTTGCGCGCCGACAGGCTCGGGGCCCCATTTCAACCACCTTTGAACTGGCCCAGCTCGTGGCTGACACGGTCAAAACCCGCGAGCCGGGCCAGAACCCTGCAACGCGCACATTTCAGGCTCTTCGGATTTACATCAACGCCGAGCTTGAAGAGCTGCAACAGGCGTTAGAGGCAAGTCTCGATGTGCTGCAACCTGGAGGCCGGCTTGTGGTGATCAGCTTTCATTCGCTGGAAGACCGGATCGTCAAGCAGTTCATCGCGCGCCATTCGCGCGAGGTTTTTGACCGCCGGGCGCCCTTTGCCGCGCCGCAAGCGATGAAACTCAAGGCGCTGGGCCGAGTCAAGCCGGGCTCCGCGGAAGTCGCAGCGAACCCTCGCGCCCGCAGCGCTGTGATGCGTATCGCTGAAAGGACAACGGCATGAGCGCCGCCGGGCCGTCCCAAGGCGCGAAAGCCCCCTCGGGGGGCAGCGCAGCACACGCAGTGGCAAGCGTGGGGGCCGAATTTTCCGCCGGGCCGCCCCGAGGAAAAATAGCCCCCTCGGGGGGCAGCGCAGCACACGCAGTGGCAAGCGTGGGGGCCTTTGCATGACCCGGCTGAACATTGTGCTGTTGCTGGCGGTGCTGGCCAGCGCGCTGCACCTGGTGGGCGTGCAGTATGAATCGCGCCGTCTTTATTCCGCGCTGGACAAGGCCCATGCCGAGGCGCGGCGCATCGAGGCCGACAACGAGCGCCTGCAGGTCGAGCGGCGCGCCCAGGCAACGCCGCTGCGCATCGAGCGCCTGGCGCGGGACCAGCTGCACATGCGCACAGTTACCCCGGCGATCACGAGTTACGTGACCTACAAAGACGTCCCGGCTGCCGAAGCGCAAAACGCCGGCGCGAAAAAGGCAACGCCATGAGCCGCGGCATCGCCTACACGTCCAGCCCGCTGCTGGCCAGCCGCACGCCGGTGTGGCGCAGCAAGTTCATCGTCGCGGCCATCGGGGTTGCCTTCATTGGCCTGACGGCGCGGGCCGCCTACATCCAGGTGGTCTCCAACGCGTTTTATCAAAAGCAGGGTGAGGTGCGGTTTGCACGCACGCTGGAGTTGCCGGCCAACCGCGGCCGCATTCTGGACCGCAATGGCCTGATCCTCGCATCCAGTGTGCCGGCGCCCAGCATCTGGGCGATTCCGGAAGATGTGCAACTGAGCAAAAAGCAAATCGCCCAGTTGGCCAAACTGCTGGAAATGCCGGTCGCGGAGTTGACCCACAAGTTGAGCGACGAAGACAAATCTTTTGTCTGGCTCAAGCGCCAGGTGGACGACGCCGTGGCCAAGGAAATTACCGCGATGGACCTCAAGGGTATCTACCAGCGCAAGGAATACCGGCGCCAATACCCCGAGGCCGAGGCGGCGGCCCATGTGGTCGGGTTCACCAACGTGGAAGACCTGGGGCAGGAAGGCGTGGAGCTGGCGTTCAACAAGGACTTGGCCGGGCGCGCTGGTTCGCGCCGCGTCATCAAGGATCGCCTGGGCCGTGTGGTGGAGTCCGTGGGTGAAACCGTGCCACCCGCCGATGGCCGCGACATCCAGCTGAGCATCGACAGCAAGGTGCAGTTCTTCGCCTACCAGAAGCTGCGCGACGCGGTCACGACCCACAAGGCCAAGGCCGGCAGTGTGGTGGTTCTGGATGCCATCACCGGTGAAGTGCTGGCGCTGGCCAATTACCCGAGTTATGTGCCCGACAAGCGGCGCAACCTGAGCGGCGAGCAGCTGCGCAACCGCGCCTTGACCGACACCTTTGAGCCGGGCTCCGTCGTCAAGCCCTTCACCGTAGGCCTGGCGCTGGAAACCGGGCGTGTCAACCCGCAGACGCCAATCGACACCGGCAACGGCCGGCTGCCGATTTACGGCGCCGTGATTTCAGACTCCCATGCCAATGGCATGTTGACGGTCGAAGGTGTGATCCAGAAATCAAGCAACATTGGCACCACCAAGATTGCCATGAAGATGGAACCGCGGGAAATGTGGGAAATGTTTTCACAGGCCGGCTTCGGGCAAAAGCCGCAGATCAGTTTTCCCGGCGCAGTGTCTGGCCGGCTTCGGCCGCACAAAACCTGGCGGCCGATTGAGCAGGCCACGATGTCGTATGGGTATGGGTTGTCGGCCTCGCTGTTCCAGATGGCGCGCTCGTACACCGTGTTTTCGCACGACGGTGAAATCATTCCGGCGACGATGATCAAAACCAGCGAACCGGCGCAGGGCACGCGGGTGTTGTCGTCCCAGACGGCGGGCCAAGTGCGCAAAATGCTCGAAATGGCAGCGGGCCCGGGCGGCACCGGGCAGAAGGCGCAAACCATTGGTTATTCGGTCGGCGGCAAATCCGGCACGGCCATCAAACAGGTCGGCAAAAACTACGGCACCGCCGGCAACCGCAAATACCGGGGCTGGTTTGTCGGCATGGCGCCCATTGACAAACCGCGCATCATCGTGGCGGTGATGATCGACGAACCCACCGCCGGCCAGTATTACGGCGGCGTGGTGGCCGCGCCGGTGTTCAGCGAAGTGGTGCAGCAGACGCTGCGCATGATGGCGGTGCAGCCAGACATGGCGGTCAAGCCGCAGATCATCGCCGCCGTGGAGGAAAGTTTCTGATGGCAGCCCTGCGCACGCTGCAAACGCCGCTGGAGGCCGCGCACTGGTTGCGCAGCCGGGTGACGGGCACACTCACCACCGACAGCCGGCAGGTGCGCGCGGGCGACGGCTTCATCGCCTGGCCGGGCGCTGCCACGGATGGGCGGCGCTTTGTTGATTCTGCACTTGCCAGCGGTGCCAGTGCTTGCCTGGTCGCGGGAGAAGGTGTGGAGGCGTTTGCCTTTGCGGGTGAGGCGATTGCCAGCTACGCCGGCCTCAAGGCGGCGACCGGTCCGATTGCCGCCGCCTATTTCGAAGAACCCTCCCGGGCGATCGATGTGCTGGCCATCACCGGCACCAATGGCAAGACGTCCACGGCGTGGTGGCTGGCGCACGCCTTGTCAAAACTCAAACCCTCGACCCGGTGGGCATGTGGGCTCATGGGAACTTTGGGCATTGGCAGGCCGTTCAAGACGCAAACCGGCTCAGCCAGCGGTTCCGGGTTTGATTTCAAGGTTGAGAGCAATGGCTTGACAACGCCCGATCCGGTGCTCTTGCAAAGCAGCTTGCGCGATTTCGTCGCGAAGGGCCTTAAGGCATGTGCCGTGGAGGCTTCCAGCATCGGCATCGAGGAGCACCGGCTGGACGGCACGCACATCCGTGTAGCCGTCTTTACCAATTTCACACAGGATCACCTGGATTACCACGGTGACATGCAGGCCTATTGGCAGGCCAAAGCGGGTTTGTTTGAGTGGCTGGGGCTGCGAGCTGCGGTGGTGAATGTTGACGACACGAAGGGCGCCGAATTGGCGGCGCATTTGTCGAGTCGGGTTTCCAGTCATGCCGGGAAATCTGTTGACTTGTGGACTGTTTCGACCACGGCAACCGCGCGCTTGCGGGCGATCGACATCAGCTACGGTGACACAGGTCTGCAGTTCACCGTGCAGGAGCGGGGGCAAGGGCTGGAGGGTTCGCAGTCACATCAGCTTTCAACCCGCCACATCGGCCACTACAACGTTGCCAACCTGCTGGGAGTGATCGCCGCAATGCGCGCATTGGGCGTGCCGCTGTTTGAAGCCGTCAATGTTTGCAGCGCCTTACCCTCGGTGCCCGGAAGAATGGAATGTTTCGGTTCAACTGGCCAGCCACTGATCGCGGTGGACTATGCCCACACACCCGACGCGCTGGAGAAAGCCCTGCTGGCCTTGCGCCCGCTTGCCGTGTCGCGGGGAGGAGAGTTGTGGTGTGTTTTCGGTTGTGGCGGCAACCGCGACGCCGGCAAACGGCCACTGATGGGTGCAGTGGCGGCGCGCCACGCCGATCATGCCGTGGTTACGAGTGACAACCCGCGCGGTGAGAATCCGCAAAACATCATCGACCAGATCATCGCAGGAATGCCGGGGCGTGCTGGTGCTGGCAGCCAGCCGGATCGTGCATTGGCGATATCCAGCGCAGTGCGGCAAGCCGGCGCCGCTGACGTGCTGCTGGTGGCAGGCAAAGGGCATGAGAGCTACCAGGAGATCGGCGGCCGCAAGTTGCCGTTTGCCGATCAGGCCCACGTGATCGCGGCTTTGGGCAATCGCAGCGCAGCCGGTCAACAGCGGGCTATGTTGCCATGAGCACGTCCATGATGACACTCGCCCAGGCCGCGCAATGGTTGCCCACTTCGCAATTGGTGGGTGACGCCAACATCCGCCCGTTGCGGGTGCACAGCGACACACGAACCATTCAGCCCGGCGATTTGTTTGTCGCGCTCACCGGCGAAAAATTTGACGGCAACCAGTTCCTGAAAGAAGCCCAGGCCAAAGGCGCGGTCGCCGCCATATGCAATTCACGTGAGGCACTGGCTGCACTCGGCCTGGGTGGCCTGGTGGTGGCAGACACCCGCGCCGCATTGGCGAGCCTAGCGGCCGCCTGGCGCGCCCAATTCAGCCTGCCGCTGATCGCTGTCACGGGCAGCAACGGCAAAACCACGGTGACACAAATGATTGCCTCCGTGTTGCGAAGCCATGCGCCTGGAGAAATGCTGGCGACCGAGGGCAACTTCAACAACGATATTGGGGTACCGCTGACCTTGCTTCGCTTGCGCGCCCACCACCGGTTCGCCGTGGTGGAGCTTGGCATGAACCATCCTGGCGAAATCGCCGTCTTGGCACAACTGGCCCAACCCACAATTGCCCTGGTCAACAACGCGCAGCGTGAGCACCTTGAGTTCATGGCGACGGTTGAAGCCGTGGCCCGTGAGAACGGGGCCGTCTTCGCGGCGCTTCCCGGCAACGGTGTGGCTGTGTTTCCGCAAACCGATGAGTTCAGCAAGGTTTGGCAGAAGTTGGCGGCACCGCGCGCCTGCCTCGTATTTGCAGACGGCACGCACACCAACGACGCGGATGTTCAGTGTGACAAAGGCGATTGGCTAGGTCATGCGTGGCAGGTCGAGGTGAAGTCCCTGGCTGGCCCTTTGGCATTCAAACTGCACATTGCCGGCCGCCACAACGTCAAAAATGCATTGGCCGCCATTGCCTGCACCCTGGCGGCAGGTGTTGCGCCGGCCACCATCGCGCAGGGCCTTGAACAATTCGAGCCAGTGCGCGGGCGTTCAAAATCGGTGCGCGGCTTGGTGGGCGAACACCGCTTCACCCTGATCGACGACACCTACAACGCCAACCCAGACTCGGTGAAGGCTGCCGTCGAGGTGCTGGCTGCATTGCCGGCGCCGCGCCTGCTGGTTCTGGGCGATATGGGCGAAGTTGGCGACCGGGGGCCGCAATTCCATGCCGAGGCGGGCGCCTATGCCAAAGCTTCAGGCATTGAAGCCCTCTACACACTGGGTGAATTGTCTGCGCAGGCCAGCGCCGGATTTGGTGTTGGCCGTCATTTCAGCGACGTTGAACACCTCAAGCAGGAGCTTTTGGTTGTGGCAAAAAATTACCGTAGTGTCCTGGTGAAGGGTTCGCGCTTCATGCGCATGGAGCGGGTGGTGCAGGCGCTTCAGGAAATTGCCCCGGAAAAAGTGGAGGCTGCATGCTCCTGAGCCTGGCCCAATGGCTGCAAACCCTCTCGCCGGAATTCGGCGTGTTCCGGGTGTTTCAATACATCACGTTTCGCGCGGTGATGGCGGCGCTCACGGCGTTGATGATGGGCCTGTTTGCCGGCCCCGCCGTGATTCGTTACCTCACGCGGCTGAAAATCGGCCAACCGGTGCGCGGTTATGGCATGGAATCGCACCTGAGCAAAAGCGGCACGCCAACCATGGGTGGCGTGCTCATTCTGCTGTGCATTTCAGTCTCGACACTGCTGTGGTTTGACCTGACCAACCGTTTTGTCTGGATTGTGCTGCTGGTTACCCTGGGTTTCGGCGCCATTGGCTGGGTGGACGACTGGCGCAAAGTTGTCAACAAGGACCCCGAAGGCATGCGATCGCGGGAAAAATACTTCTGGCAATCGGTGATCGGCCTTGTGGCGGCGCTCTACCTGGTGTTCAGCATTTCGGAAAACTCCAACGTGCGTGTCTTTGAGTTGTTCCTGAAATGGGTGCAATCGGGATTCGACTTGAACTTGCCGCCCAAGGCCGGCCTGATGTTGCCCTTCTTCAAGGAAATCAGCTACCCGCTGGGTGTATTGGGGTTTGTGATTCTCACGTACCTGGTGATTGTGGGCTCCAGCAATGCCGTCAATCTGACTGATGGACTCGACGGCCTGGCCATCATGCCGGTGGTGATGGTGGGATCGGCATTGGGTGTCTTCGCCTACGTGACTGGCAGCTCGGTGTATTCGAAGTACCTGTTTTTCCCCTACATTCCGGGTTCCGGTGAGCTTCTGATTTTTTGTGCCGCCATGGCTGGCGCGGGGCTCGCCTTCCTGTGGTTCAACACGCACCCGGCGCAGGTGTTCATGGGCGACGTGGGCGCACTGGCTTTGGGTGGTGCCTTGGGCACCATTGCGGTCATCGTGCGACAGGAAATCGTGCTGGCCATCATGGGCGGCATCTTTGTGGTCGAAGCGTTGTCGGTGATGGTGCAGGTGGTCTGGTTCAAGTACACGCGGCGCAAATACGGTGAAGGCCGGCGCATCCTGAAAATGGCGCCGTTGCACCACCACTTTGAGAAGACCGGCTGGAAAGAAACGCAGGTTGTGGTGCGTTTCTGGATCATCACCATGCTCCTGTGCCTGGTGGGCCTCTCCACCTTGAAGCTGAGGTAGGGCGCGTGATCGACCTCAAGGATCAGAACGTACTCATTTTGGGATTGGGCGCATCCGGTCTCGCCATGGCGCGTTGGTGCGCTCGGGAAGGCGCCAACGTGAAGGTGACGGACACGCGCGAGAGCCCACCCAAGCTCGATGCCCTGAAGGCGGAAGTGCCTGGCGCTGTGTTTGTGCACGGCAATTTGGGTCAAGCTTTCAGCGCTGCAAGCGCCTTTGCACACGTGTTCAAAAGTCCAGGTCTGAAGCCGGGCGAGGTTTCTCACTTGTTGGCGATGGTTGGCAGCGATTTGCCGAAGCTCAAGGGTGAGCTGGACTTGTTCACGTCGGCCCTGGAAATGCTGAAAGCCGACAAAGCCTATTCACCGAAAATCGTTGCCATCACTGGCACCAATGGCAAAACCACCGTGACGTCGCTCACGGGTCAGTTGGTCGAAAGGGCCGGCAAGTCGGTCGCTGTCGCGGGCAATATTGGTCCAACAATTCTTGATACGCTTTGTGCGAGCCTGGACGCGGGCACCTTGCCGGATGTCTGGGTGCTGGAGCTGTCGAGCTTCCAGCTTCACGACGTCGACACCTTTGAGCCAACGGTGGCTACCGTGCTGAACCTGTCACAGGACCACCTGGATTGGCATGGAAACATGCAGTCTTATGCCACCGCAAAGGCCAATGTGTTTGGTGCCACCGGCCTGATGGTGCTCAACCGCAATGATGCCGCCGTGATGGCGATGTTGCCCGAGCCGGCCCCAATGGCCGGCGCCCGGGACCGCAAGGCCATGGACCGCCAGAAGCTGCGGGGTGCTGCAGCGCGCGAGTACCAGACGTTTGGCGGCGACATACCGGTGAGGCCCGGTGATTTCGGCATTGAAGACGTCAACGGAATGTCGTGGCTGGTTCGCGCGCAGGAGGCGGACGGTGCCCGCAGAAAGCGCAATGAAGAGCCGCAGGAACTTTATATCCAGCGGTTGATGCCCGCCGACGCACTGCGCATACGCGGCCGCCACAATGCCGTGAACGCTCTCACAGCCCTGGCGCTGGCGATGGCGTGCGGGTGCACCCTGGCAACGATTTTGTACGGCCTTCGGGAGTACCGGGGCGAGCCCCATCGCGTCGAGTCGATCGGCACCGTCAACGGAGTTGAGTTTTTTGACGACAGCAAGGGCACCAATGTCGGCGCGACACTCGCGGCATTGAATGGTTTGGGGGCAGAGCGCCGGTTGGTGGTCATATTCGGCGGCGACGGCAAAGGGCAGGACTTCTCGCCCCTGGCCGAAGCGGTAGCCAAATTTGTCCGAACCGTCGTTTTGATCGGACGTGATGCGTCGAGCATCCGCGAGGTGCTGGCTTCCACCGGCGTGCCTCTGATCGACGCCGCATCCATGCAAGACGCCGTAGCAAAGGCCAACCGTGCGGCACATGCCGGCGATGCCGTGGTGATGTCGCCGGCCTGCGCCAGCTTTGACATGTTCGACAACTATGGCCACCGGGCCGCCGTGTTCTGCGATGCGGTTGCGGTACTGGCGAACGAGGCCGGTGCCGTGCTCGAGGGGCAAACATGAGCACCTTGACCCAGCGACTTCCCATTGCGGGCCAGTTGCCCAGCCGTGCTCCGGGACTGGACCTGACGCTGATCTGGGTCACCGTTGCATTGCTGGTCTGGGGGCTGGTAATGGTGTATTCGGCTTCGATCGCCATGCCCGAAAACCCCAAGTTTTCGCGCTATACCCACACGCATTTTTTGTTGCGCCACGTGATCTCCGTCGCTGTGGCTTTTGTGGCGGCCTTGATCGCCTTTCAAATCCCGATTGAAACCTGGGAGAAAGCGGCGCCTTGGCTGTTTGTTGTGTCATTGATTTTGCTGATTGTGGTGTTGGTCCCCCACGTTGGCAAAGGTGTGAATGGCGCCAAGCGCTGGATACCTCTGGGCATCACGGGGTTTCAGCCCTCCGAGCTCGCCAAATTCGCCGTACTGCTGTATGCCGCGGACTACATGGTGCGCAAGATGGACGTGAAAGAGCGGTTCTTCCAGGCTGTGGCACCGATGGCAGTAGCGGTTGCCATTGTGGGGTTGTTGCTGCTGGCTGAACCCGATATGGGCGCCTTCATGGTGATTGCCGTGATCGCCATGGGCATTTTGTTTCTGGGTGGCGTAAACGCCCGCATGTTCTTCCTGATTGCGGCGATTTTGCTGATCGCTTTTGGCCTGATGATCGCCTTGAGCGAGTTCCGCCGGGAACGCATCTTCGCCTACCTCAATCCCTGGGCGGAAGAACACGCCTTGGGCAAAGGTTACCAGCTGACGCATTCCTTGATTGCCATCGGCCGGGGTGAGATTTTTGGCGTTGGCCTGGGCGGCAGCGTAGAGAAGCTGCACTGGTTGCCCGAAGCGCACACCGACTTTCTGTTGGCGGTGATTGGCGAAGAATTCGGCCTGATCGGTGTCGTCACCGTGATTGCCCTGTTCTTCTGGATGACGCGGCGCATGATGCACATTGGCCGTCAGGCCATTGCTCTGGACCGCGTATTTGCTGGCCTGGTGGCACAGGGCGTCGGTATCTGGATGGGGTTTCAGGCGTTCATCAACATGGGTGTGAACCTGGGCGCCTTGCCGACCAAGGGCTTGACGCTGCCCCTGATGAGCTTTGGCGGTTCGGCCATTCTGGTCAATGTTGTGGCCATCGCCGTGGTGTTGCGCATTGACCATGAAAGCCGAACCATGATGCAAGGGGGGCGCAAGTGAGCAAGACAGCGCTTGTGGTTGCAGGCGGCACAGGGGGGCATATTTTCCCGGGACTGGCTGTGGCCGGGGCCTTGCGGGACGCCGGCTGGAAAGTGTCGTGGTTGGGCTCGAAAGGTACAGCGGCAGCGCCCAGCATGGAAAGTCAACTGGTGCCTCCCCGGGGTTTTGATTTTGATGCGGTCGAGTTTGGCGGTGTCCGTGGCAAAGGCCTGGCTGCACTGGCTGGCTTGCCACTGCGGCTGGTCCGGGCCACCTGGCAGAGCCTTCGTGTGATGCGCCGCGTCAAACCCGATGTGGTGGTCGGTTTTGGCGGCTATATCACGGTACCGGCTGGTATCGTCACGGTGCTGCTGCGCAAGGCCTTGATCCTGCACGAGCAAAACTCGGTGGCGGGTATGGCCAACCGGCAATTGGCCCGTTTCGCCAAAACGGTTTACACCGCGTTCCCGGATGTGTTCAAGCAGGCGCTTTGGATCGGCAACCCCTTGCGGCCAGAGTTTCTGGATCGGCCGGACCCGACTACAAGGTTCGCCCACCGCACCGGGCCGCTGCGCATTCTGGTGCTCGGTGGCAGCTTGGGCGCGGCCGCATTGAATGATGTGGTGCCCAAGGCCTTGGCGCAGTTGCCGCCTGGACAGCGGCCACAGGTGATCCATCAAAGTGGGCAAAAGCAGATCGTTCAACTGCGTGCCAATTACGAAAAAGCGGGTGTGCGGGCCGAGCTCACGCCGTTCATCGACAACACCGCTGAAGCCATGGCGGAGGCCGATCTGGTGATTTGCCGCGCGGGCGCCAGCACAGTCACTGAACTGGCGGCGGTGGGCGCAGCTGCGGTATTTGTGCCCTTTCCGGCTGCGGTGGACGACCATCAAACCACCAACGCCAGCTTTCTGGCCGATCGAAATGGTGGCTGGCTGGTGCAGCAATCAGATTTGACACCCGAGCGTCTGGCCAGCATGTTGTCCAAGGCCGACCGGGTGACCTTGCTGGCGGCGGCCATTGCGGCCAAAAAAATGGCCAAGACGGGCGCCACCGAGCAGATTGTCGCGGCGTGCGAATCCTGGGTTTCGAGGCGAATGGCACCATGAAACACGCGGTAAGGCACATCCATTTTGTCGGCATCGGCGGCTCCGGCATGTCGGCGATCGCCGAGGTACTGCACACTTTGGGGTACACGATCTCCGGCTCGGACCAGTCTGACAGCGCCACGCTGCGGCGCCTGGGCGGGCTCGGGATCAACACCTTCATTGGACACGCGGCGAAAAACGTGGAAGGCGCCGATGCGGTGGTCACATCCACCGCTGTCAAGGAAGACAACGTCGAGGTGCTGGCCGCCCGCGAGCACCACATTTCGATTGTTCCCAGGGCCTTGATGCTGGCCGAATTGATGCGTCTCAAACAGGGCGTGGCCATTGCCGGAACCCACGGCAAAACCACCACCACCAGCCTGGTTGCCAGTGTGCTGGTGGAAGCCGGCCTGGACCCGACCTTCGTGATCGGTGGGCGCCTCACCAGCGCCGGTGCCAATGCACGTCTGGGCAAAGGCGACTACATCGTGGTTGAAGCCGATGAGTCGGATGCGTCGTTCCTGCACCTCCTGCCAGTGATGGCGGTGGTGACCAACATTGACGCCGACCACATGGAAACCTACGGCCACGATTTTGAGCGCCTCAAACAGGCTTTCGTCGATTTTCTCCATCGCATGCCGTTTTACGGCACCGCCATTCTGTGCGTTGATGACGCCGCCGTGCGCGAGATCGTGCCACTGGTCACCTGTCCTGTCACAAGCTACGGCTTTGATGACGGCGCGCAGGTGCGCGCCATCGATGTGATCGCGGTCGATGGCCAAATGCATTTCACTGTGCAACGGCGCAACGGGGTCACGCTGCCGGATTTAAAGGTTGTGCTGAACCTGCCGGGGCGCCACAACGTGTTGAACGCGCTGGCGGCCATCGCCGTGGCAGTTGAACTCAATGTGCCAGACGCGGCCGTCGCCCGGGCCCTGGCCAATTTTCAGGGTGTTGGCCGGCGCTTCCAGAGTTACGGGGATTTGCCCGCCAAAGGCGGTGGTGTGTTCCGGCTGGTCGATGACTACGGCCACCACCCGGTCGAGATGGCAGCGACCTTGGCGGCGACACGCGGCGCCTTTCCCGGGCGGCGTCTGGTGTTGGCGTTTCAGCCGCACCGTTACACCCGCACCCGGGACTGCTTTGAAGATTTCGTCAAAGTTATCGGCGCGGCCGACCAGGTCCTGCTCTCTGAGGTCTACGCCGCCGGAGAAGCGCCAATCGTTGCGGCAGACGGGCGCGCACTGGCGCGGGCGCTGCGGGTCGCGGGCAAAGTGGAGCCTGTGTTCGTGGACGAAATTGGCGACATGCCCATGGCTGTGATTGAAAACGCAAGGGCCGGCGACGTTGTCCTGTGCATGGGCGCGGGATCCATCGGTGCCATGCCCGCCAGGCTGGCGCAAATGCTGGAAAAAACCGGGCAGGACGCAAGTCCCGGAGGAAACCGATGAACTCGACTGGTTCAAAATTTGGAAAAGTGGCGGTGCTGATGGGTGGCGCCTCGGCGGAGCGCGAGGTATCGCTGATGTCGGGCGGCGGCGTTCTCAAGGCTTTGTTGTCCCAAGGTGTTGACGCGCATGCGTTTGATCCTGCGCTGCGCGACATGTCCGAACTCAAACGTGAAGGCTTTCAACGTTGTTTCATTGCCCTGCATGGCCGGTTTGGTGAAGACGGCACCGTGCAGGGGGCGCTTGAGCTGATGGGCATTCCCTACACTGGCTCCGGCGTCATGGCCTCCAGCATCGCGATTGACAAAGTCATGACCAAACGCGTCTGGCTTCACGCCGGCCTTCCGACGCCGAACTACGTGCTGCTGGAAGCTGGCCAACAACAGCGCGAGCGGGTTATCGCCATACCGGACGAAATTGGCCTGCCCTTGATCGTGAAACCGCCGCGTGAAGGCTCTTCAATTGGCGTGAGCAAGGTCACCGCTTACTCGCAGATGCAGGATGCCGTGACGTTCGCAGCCAGCCATGATCCGGATGTGTTGTGCGAGGAGTTCATTGACGGCGAAGAAATCACCTGCCCGGTCATTGGCGTGGGGGCCGGGGCTGTGGCGTATCCGGTGATCCGCATCAAGGCACCCGAGGGCGCCTACGACTACCAGAACAAATACTTTACCGATGTCGTCCAGTACCAGTGTCCGAGTGGTTTGCCAGAAGCTGAAGAGCGGGAAATTTCACGCATCGTGTTGGCGGCTTTCAAGGCCTTGGGTTGCCGCGGCTGGGCGCGCGCCGACCTGATGATCCGCGCCAGCGACCGCAAGGCTTTTTTGCTCGAAATGAACACCTCACCGGGCATGACTTCCCATTCGCTGGTGCCGATGTCGGCCAAGGTTGCGGGGCTCAGCTACGAAGCACTGTGCCTGCGTATCCTCGAACTGGCGTCGCTGGACAACCCGCCGGCACCTGCAAAACGTTCCGACAAGGTGGCCACGGCATGAACCAGCCTTTGTCCATGCCGCTGGATATCCGCCTGATCAACGCCACATCGACGGTGTTGATTGCCGTGTTCGCGATTCTGGTGACAGGTGCGCTGGTTACGTGGGCACTGCGTGCGCCCTGGTTTTCAATTTCAGGCATTGTGGTGACGGGAGAAGTCAGCCACAACAATGCGCTGACCTTGAAGGCGAACGTGGCTCCCCGCCTGGTCGGGAGTTTTTTCACACTGGATCTGGCGCGTGCCAAGCAGGCTTTCGAGTCAGTTCCGTGGATTCGGGTGGCTGTGGTGAAACGCGAATTTCCCAATCGCCTGCACGTCAACCTGAGGGAGCACCAGGCTGCGGCCTATTGGGGCCCGGAAAACGAATCACGGCTGGTGAATAGTTTTGGCGAGGTATTTGAGGCCAACGTCGATGAAGTCGAGCAGGATCTTTTGCCACGTCTGCACGGCCCGGACGGTCAGGCGGCCCAGGTGCTGGCCACGTATCGGGCTTTGAAACCGCTGTTTGAAAACCTGAATCTCGAACTTGACCAGCTGGAATTGTCTGGCCGTGGCGGATGGGTCTCGCGCCTTGATACCGGCGCCGTGTTGCAGCTCGGGCGTGGCAGCGTCGATGAAGTCAAGGCGCGCACCCTGCGTTTTCTCACGACCTTGAGCCAGGTCTCGGCGCAGCACGGCCGCAAGCCCGAAGCGCTGGAATCGGCCGACTTGCGCCACGAAGGGGGCTATGCGATCCGGTTGCGGGGTGTCACGACGACGGCATTGCCGTCCCCCCGCAAATAGAGACACGAAAAGACTGGAGCAGAAACAGAATATGGCAAAAGAATACAAGGACCTGGTCGTTGGCCTGGACATCGGAACCGCCAAGGTCATGGTGGTGGTGGCCGAGGTCATGCAAAACGGCGAGCTCAAACTCGCCGGGCTTGGCGTGGCCCCCAGCAATGGGCTCAAACGCGGCGTGGTGGTGAACATCGACGCCACCGTGCAGAGCATCCAGCAGGCGCTCAAGGAGGCCGAGCTGATGGCCGACTGCAAGATCCAGCGCGTCTACACCGGCATCACCGGCAGCCACATCCGCGGCATCAATTCCAGCGGCATGGTCGCCATCAAGGACCGTGAAGTCACGCAGGCCGATGTGGCGCGCGTGGTCGAGACCGCCAAAGCCATCAACATCTCCACGGACCAGCGCCTGCTACTGGTCGAGCCGCAGGAATTCGTGATCGACGGGCAGGATGTGAAAGAGCCGATCGGCATGAGCGGCATCCGCCTCGAAGCCAAGGTGCACATCGTGACGGGCGCACAGAGCGCGGCTGAAAACATCATCAAATGTGTGCGCCGCTGCGGGCTTGAAGTCGAGCAGCTGATGCTCAACCCGCTGGCCAGCAGCCTCTCGGTGCTGACGGAAGACGAGCGAGAACTCGGCGTGGCGCTGGTCGACATCGGTGCTGGCACCACCGATTTGGCGATCTTTACCAACGGCGCCATCCGGCATACGGCGGTGATCCCGATAGCAGGCGACCTGATCACCAGCGACATCGCCATGGCATTGCGCACGCCCACCAAAGACGCCGAAGACATCAAGGTTGAAAGCGGCTGCGCCAAACAACTGCTGGCCGACCCCGACACCCAGGTGGAAGTGCCGGGTCTTGGCGACCGTGGCCCGCGCATGTTGGGGCGCCAGGCGCTCGCGGGCGTGATCGAACCGAGGGTCGAAGAAATATTCTCCCTGGTGCAACAGGTGATCCGCAGCTCGGGTTTTGAAGAGGTGTTGTCCAGCGGCATCGTGCTCACCGGCGGAAGCTGCGTGATGCCGGGCATGGTGGAACTCGGCGAAGACATTTTTCTCAAGCCCGTGCGCCGCGGCTTTCCCAAATACACCGGCTCGCTGTCCGACATGGTGGCCCAGTCACGCGCCGCAACGGTCATGGGCCTGCTGGAAGAAGCGCGCATGGCGCGCATGCGCGGGATGAAGGTCGCGCAGAAGAACGGTTCGATGAAAACCGCCTTTGGCCAGGTCAAAGACTGGTTTGTCGGCAATTTCTAGAGCACGATTGAAAACACGATGATGAAATCAATCAACATGAAAGGCGCGGTTGGGCCACCAGACAGGTCGCCCGAACGATGGCGGTGCACAGGCCCGCCTTCCTGAGCTGATTTGAAGAACAACGAGACAAGATTTTTAGGCAACTGCATTTTTGGAGAACCACATGAGCATCGAAATGATTGAGGAAGAGACCTTCAACATGGGCACCCAGATCAAGGTGATCGGGGTCGGCGGAGGCGGCGGCAACGCCGTGGAGCACATGATCGAACGCGGCGTTCAGGGCGTCGAATTCATCAGCGCCAACACCGACGCGCAGGCCCTGAGCCGCAGCGCCGCGCACAAGACCATCCAGCTGGGCAACACCGGTCTGGGCGCGGGCAGCAAACCCGACAAGGGCCGTGACGCGGCCGAGCAGGCGCTTGAAGACATCCGCGCTTCCATCGATGGCGCGCACATGTTGTTCATCACCGCCGGCATGTGTGGTGGCACGGGCACCGGTGCGGCGCCTGTGATTGCGCGGGTCGCGCGCGAAATGGGCATCTTGACAGTGGGCGTGGTCACCAAACCCTTCGAGTTCGAAGGCGGGCGGCGCATGGCCAATGCCGACAACGGCCTGGCCGAGCTCGAAGCCAATGTTGACTCCCTGATCGTCGTGCTGAATGAAAAACTGCTCGACGTGCTGGGCGAAGACATCACCCAGGACGAGGCTTTCAAACACGCCAACGATGTGCTCAAAAATGCCGTTGGCGGCATTGCCGAGATCATCAATGTGCCAGCGCACATGAACGTCGACTTTGAAGACGTGCGCACCGTGATGGGCGAACCCGGCAAGGCGATGATGGGCACGGCCATGTCCGGCGGGCCAGACCGCGCCCGCATCGCGGCCGAGCAGGCGGTGGCTTGCCCGCTGCTAGAAGGTGTGGATCTCTCCGGTGCCAAAGGCGTTCTGGTGTTGATCACCGCCAGCAAAGGCTCACTCAAGCTGGCCGAGTCGCGCCTGGCCATGAACACCATCCGCGCCTACGCTTCGCCCGACGCGCACGTGATCTACGGCACCGCCTACGACGACACCCTGGGCGACGAGATCCGTGTCACCGTCGTGGCCACCGGCCTCTCGCGCCAGGGCCAGCGCCGCACCGCGCCACCCCTGCAGGTGTTGCGCACCGGCACCGACAACGTGCCCTTTCATGTGCCCACCTTGACCAATGTGGCCAGCAGCGGCGCCGCTACGCAACCTTCACCTTTGATGGGCGCGCAGCCCGACTACGCCGGCATGGGCACGCCCGCTGTGTGGCGCGGCCGGACTTCGGCGGCTGCCAAAGTTGACGCGTTGTCAAGCGGCGGTATGGATGACTACGAAATCCCCGCCTTTTTGAGGAAGCAGGCAGATTAGGGATGTGGCCCCCACGGTCGCTCACTGCGTGTAGCTCCCTGCCCCCCAAAGGGGCCGCATTTTTGCTTGGGGCGGCCCGGCGCAAAAACCTGTCCTCTTCTTTGTAAAATTGCTTTGTGATCAAACAGCGCACCCTCAAATCCCTCACCAAGGCGGTGGGGGTGGGCCTGCACAGCGGGCAGCGGGTGGAGCTCACGCTGCGGCCGGCGCCGGCTGATACCGGCATCGTGTTCCGGCGGGTGGACCTGCCGCATGTGGTCGACATTCCCATGGCTGCCACGTCGGTCACAGACACCCGGCTGGCCACGCGGGTTTCCAGCGGCGGCGCGCGCGTCTCGACGGTGGAGCACCTGATGTCGGCCTGCGCCGGCCTGGGTGTTGACAACCTGTATGTTGATATCACCGCCGAAGAAGTGCCGATCCTTGACGGCTCCGCCGCGTCATTTGTCTTCCTGCTGCAAAGCGCGGGCATCGAGTTCCTGAACGCACCGAGGCGCTTCATCCGCGTGCTCAAACCGGTTGAGGTGCGGGTGGGCACGGGCCCGGACGTGCGCTGGGCGCGCCTGGAGCCCTACCATGGCTACAAGCTGAGTTTTGAAATCGACTTCGACCACCCGGCGGTCGATTCCTCCGGCCAGCGTGTTGAATTTGACATGAGCCGAGACTCGTATTCACGCGACATCGCCCGGGCGCGCACCTTTGGTTTCACCAAAGACGTTGAAAACATGCGCGTCAACGGCCTGGGCTTGGGCGGCGGGCTCGACAACGCCATCGTCATGGACGACTACAAGATCCTCAACGCCGGCGGCCTGCGTTATGACGACGAGTTCGTCAAACACAAAATCCTCGACGCCATGGGCGACATGCACATGCTGGGCAAACCCCTGTTGGCGGCCTACAGCGCATTTCGTTCGGGCCACGAACTGAACAACAAACTGCTGCGCGAGCTGCTCTCCCGCGCCGACGCCTGGGAAGTCGCCACGTTTGAAGACGAGAAGCTTGCGCCCACCGGTTTCGGCCAGTTGGCACGCGCCTGGTAACGCAGCCGCTTCAGCCCCACCCACCCATGTTGCTGTTCCGCTGGCTCATCATGTTGCTGCTGATCGGTTCGGTGGTGTCATTCGCTTTTTACGCGGGAACGGGGCAAGTCCGCTTCAAAAATTGGGGCCTGCTCATTTTGAAGTGGACGCTGATTGCTGCATTCGGCTTCTTCGCGGTGCTGGTGCTCGAGCGCATCGCCTGATTCCCAAGCGCACCCCCAAGCGCGGCGCAAACCGTAAACGCAACTGTGCAGTTGCAGCTTCAGCGGCTGCGTCCTGCCCGGTAGGAGCGCTTGCCAGCCAAAGCCTTCAAAATTGCACCGGGCGCGCCACCCACCGATTGGGCCGCCGCCAGCCGCGCCAGAGCCACCCCCGCATGTGCGTGGGTGATTGCGAGGCCGAGCGCGTCGGCGGCGTCCTTGCCGGGCAGGCCGGGCAATTTCAGCAGCCGTTTGACCATCTCCTGGATCTGCGTCTTGTCAGCGCGGCCATGCCCGGCCACCGCCTGCTTCATTTGCAGCGCGGTGTATTCATGCACCGGCAGTTCGTTTGAGACCAGCGCCGTGATACACGCCCCGCGCGCCTGGCCCAAGAGCAGGGTGCTTTGCGGATTGACATTGACGAAAACAATTTCGACCGATGATTCGTCGGGCTTATAACGCGCCACTACTTCCCGCACGCCGTCAAACAGCACCTTCAGCCGCTCGGGCAGTTGGCCGATTTCCAGGTGGGTGGTGCTGATGGTGCCGCTGGCCACATACCGCAACTGGCTGGCCTCGACCTCGATCACGCCAAAACCGGTGGTGCGCAAACCAGGGTCGATGCCGAGAATTCTCATGCGGGTGAGCAGGTTGGATGGTTGCTATTATAATAATAGCAAACAATCCATATTAATCGTGACTTGATGGCCAAAAAAGCCCTAAAAAACCGGAATTCCACTGCTTCAATATCTAAAATTAACATGGGTGTTAATTATTGTAGAAATCGCGAATGACGTGGCAATATCACAGGTCGAAGTACCAGCGCACCGAATGAAAAAACACCGGCGCCGCAAAACACAGGGCGTCCACCCTATCGAGCAGGCCGCCCGCGCCAGTCACCGAGGCGATTTGCCCGCCCCAGCTTGGAATGCCTCGGTCGCGCTTGAGCGCTTTCATCACAAAGTGTCCCAGCGTGCCGGCGGCGCAGGCGATCACCGCCATCACAAAACCCTGCGCCGGATAAAACGGCGTGATGCCCGACAACACCGCACCGGCCAGCCCGGCCACCATCAGCGCCAAGAGCCAGCTGCGCCAGTTGAAGCTTTGGCTGATGTTCGGCGCGGCCGGGGCGGCCTTGAAATACCGCGAGGCAAAGTGCTGCACCACCACACACAGCTGCACCACGATCACCAGAAAGAAAACCAGGAAGGCGTTTTTCTTGTCGTAGTTCGGGAAATCCAGCAGCAGCAGCGCCGGCACGTGGCTCATGCCGTAGATGCACACCATGATGCCCCACTGCAGCTTGGCATTGCGCTCGAGAAAACGCGTCGGGTCGTCTGCCAGCGCGCTCACGACCGGAATGGCAAGGAACACATAAACCGGAATGAACACCGTGAACAAATCGAAGTGCTCGGTGCCCACCAGCCAGAACTGCACTGGCAGCACCACAAAAAACGCCTGCCCCAGGCTGCGGTGGCCGCCACGGCGGGTGGGCGAGAGCGTGAGGAATTCGCGCAGCGCAAAAAACGACACCAGCCCGAAAAGCCAGATCGCCACCCAGTCGCCGGTGATCCAGCCGACCCAGAAGACGATCATCATCATCCAGCTGGTGCGCAAGATGCCCTGCAAGTTGCGCAACTCGTAGCGGCGCGCCTGGGCCAGGTCGTCATCGCCGTGTTCGCGCAGGGTCCACACAAAATGCAGCAGGTTGGCCAGCGTCAGTAGGCCAAACAGGATGACGAACATCGCGCCGACCTGCTGCGTACTGGTGAGGCTTTTCAGGTAGAGGTACATGGCCGGTGTGCGGGGGAGATGGGGGTCGAGGGGGGTCGAGGGGGCTAGACGTCGCGCAGGGCGATCACGCAGGCGCGGGCCCGGTCCAGAAACGCACGCCGCTCCTCGCCCGCTTCCAGCCGGATCGGCGCGCCGAAGGTGACCGAGCACAAAACCGGCACCGGCACCACTTCGCCCTTGGGCATCACCCGCTGCACGTTGTTGATCCAGGTTGGCACCAGCACCACCTGCGGGAATCGCTGCGTGAGGTTGTACAGGCCGGCCTTGAACGGCGCTGGCTCTTCGGCATGGCCGCGCGTGCCTTCGGGAAAGAGGATGATGCTGTCGCCTTTGTCCAGCGCGTCAATCAGGGGCTCCAGCGGGTCTTCACCGGCGTTGCGTTCGCGCGAGACGTAGACCGCGTTGAAAACGGCGGTGGTGATCCACTGGCGCAGCGGCGTTTTGGTCCAGTACTCGCGTGCGGCAATCGGGCGCACGATGGCGCGCAGCTCGTGCGGCAGCGCCGCCCAGATCAGGATCAGGTCGGCATGGCTTTGGTGGTTGGCGAAATAAATGCGCTGCTCGGCCATTGGCGGGCAACCGTACCAGCGCGCCTGCGAGCCGGTGAGGATTCGGATCAGGCCCAGCAGGAACCAGCTCATGAGTTTGACGCGCATGGTCTGATATTACTTTTACGGCAATTCAGCGCTTGTCATACGGCCCACTATCACTCCGGCGCGCTCGGCCAGATAGCCTGAATTGGGCAACTTCTCGAAATACTTCGGCCGCGGCAACATCACCGCCAGGCGCGCCGCCTCAAATCGGGTCAATTTGGCGGCGGGCTTGCGAAAGTAGTGCCAGGCCGCAGCTTCGGCGCCAAAAACGCCTTCGCCCCACTCGACGTGGTTGAGGTACATCTCCAGAATGCGTTCCTTGCCGAGCAGGGTTTCGAGCATCAGGGTCAAGGCGAACTCCTGGGCTTTGCGCGGGAGTGTGCGCTCACCGGAGAGAAAAAGGTTTTTGGCCAACTGCTGCGTGATGGTGGAGCCTCCGACCACCTTGGGGCTTTTGACGGGGTTTTTTGCCGTGCCCTTCGCCGGCTGGGTGGCCCGTTTGTTGTGCGCCGCCTCGGCCTTGTTGTTTTTCTCCCAGGCTTTCTCAAGGGCCTCCCAGTCCACCCCATCGTGCCAGGCGAAGGCATCGTCTTCAGAGGCGATCACGGCGCGTTTGAGCGTGTCGGGAAGTTCGGCGTAGCCGAGCCATTGCTGGCGCCAGCGCAGGCTGTCTTTTTGCGTGCTGATGCGCCAGGCTTCTGAGCGCTCAAACGCGGTGGATTGCGGGTCCACCACCAACATCAAGGCAATGCGCGCCACAAAGTAAAGCTGCAAGGCGAGAAACGCAGCACACAGCAGCACGGTCCATTGCCACAAGGGGCGCAACCAGCGTGAGGGGCTGCCGCCAGAGCCCGGCTTATTGTGAGGTGAGCCGGGTTTCGAGCGTTTCGTCACGGGTGAATTTGAAGCGGGAGACGACCAGAATCTGGTCTGCCTTGGCACGCATGGCCGCGTTGAATTCGCCAAATGGCGCGGCATGGCGGGCAATGACCTCGGCGCGGCGGTCCAGGTTGCGGTTGCCCGAGCTCTCGACAATATCGGTTTTCAGAATCTGGCCGTCGTGGTTCACGTGCACGATCATCGTCAGCTCGCCGTACAGCTTTTTGCCACCGGCTTCGGGGAAGTTTTCGGTGCCTTTGTCTTCAATGGCGCGGCGCAGGCTATCGTAATACAGCGCGTAGACCTCTTCGCGCGTGGCCGGGCTGATGTAGCGCTTTTTCGGTTTGGCGCTCTCTGAATTGATGCGCCGCTCGATCTCGGCCAGCGCTTTGATCAATTTGCGCCGTTTCTCCTCGGTGGCCTGCTGCTCGGCGTTGACGGCCGCGCGTTTGGGGTCGGGCGGGGGCAGGGCGGCCAGTTGGTTTCGCACCTGGGCGAGCAACATTGTTTGCTGTTCCTGCAAGGCCTGCAGTTCGCGCCGCGCCTCTTCCTCCACGCTGTCGCCGGCTTCGGTGACGAGGCTGGTGGGCAGCGGCGTGGTGGCGCGCCCTTTTTCAAGCTCGCCGCCACCGGCCATGGAGGCCTGCGCAATGGCTTTGGCCTTGTCGGGTTTTTCGTTGGTGCGGGCGTTGACCAGGATCACTTCCAGCGGCGTGTCCTGAAACACGCGGTTGAAACTTTGCGGGTCG